>NZ_ALVC01000134.1:0-13716 GCF_000293195.2 Sphingomonas sp. LH128 | reverse complement strand
TCGCCTTCCGGCGCGGCGGTGATGCCCTGTTCGGCGAGCAGTTCGGCCATGCGGTCGCCGTCATAGACGTTCATCTGGCAGCCGAAGCTCTTGACGCGGTAGGTCCGGGGAGTCGCAGTCGTTTGCATCGCGCGCCGTTAGCGCAAAAGGGTGGGTTTGGACAGGGGGACTGCCTTTTATCCTCCCTGTCGCGCAGCGATGGGGAGGTGGCAGCCCGCAGGGCTGACGGAGGGGATTCTCCCCCTCCACCCCTCGCTACGCGAGCGGTCCCCCTCCCCATTCCTTCGGAACAGGGAGGATTCCTACAACAGCGATAACTGCCCGTCCTTCGCGGGCCGCGCGTCTTCCTCGCGCTGCTCAAGCGCCGAAAGCGTCAGGCCCATCAGGCGGATCGGCTGGGGCAGGGGCAAGTGGTCCTCCAGCAAGGCATGGCCGATCGCCGAGAACTCCGCCTTGTCCGCCACGAAATGATGCAGCGACCGCGCGCGGGTCAGCGTCTGGAAGTCGGCGTAGCGCAGTTTCATCGTCACCGTCCGCCCCCGCGCGCCGGAGCGTTCGATGCGCTCCCACACCGTATCGACGATGTGGTCCATGGTTTCGCGCAGGGCCACCGGATCCTCGATGTTCTCGAAGAAGGTGCGCTCGCCGCCTACCGACTTGCGCGGGCGATCGGCACGTACCTGGCGCAAGTCGACGCCCCGTGCGGCGCGGAACAGGTACTCGGCGAAGCTGCCGAAGTTGGCGCGCAGGAAGGCGAGGTCCTTGCCCGCAAGGTCGGCGCCGGTCTCGATGCCGAGGCGCGCCATCTTCTCCGCCCCGCGCGGGCCGACGCCGTGGAAGCGGCGCACCGGTAGCCCGGCGACGAACTGCGCGCCCTCGCCGGGGCGGATGACGCAGAGGCCATCGGGCTTGTTCTGGTCGCTGGCGAGCTTGGCGAGGAACTTGTTGTAGGACACCCCGGCACTGGCGGTCAGCCGTGTGTCGGCCTTGATCCGGCGGCGGATTTCCTGCGCGATGCGGGTGGCCGAGCCGATGCCCTTGAGGTCGGCGGTGACGTCGAGATACGCTTCGTCGAGCGAGAGCGGTTCGACATGGGGGGTATAGTCGAGGAAGATCGCGCGGATCTGCTGGCTGACCTCGCGGTAGACCTCGAAGCGCGGCTTGCGGAACACGAGGTCCGGGCAAAGGCGAACGGCGCGGGCGGAGGGCATTGCCGAACGCACGCCGAACTTGCGCGCTTCGTAGCTTGCCGCCGCCACCACGCCCCGTCCGGACGAGCCGCCGACCGCTACGGGAAGCCCCCGGATCGAGGGATCGTCACGCTGCTCGACGCTGGCGTAGAAGGCGTCCATGTCGACGTGAATGATCTTGCGCAGGCCGTCGGCCTCGTCCTCTCCCGATCCGGGGCGATGATCGTCCTGCGAAAACATGTGATATCATATAGCGCTGTTCGGGCCGAATGCGCCATCCGGAGCGGGATTTCACTGGCCATCCAATGCCAAGTGCGGCATGCGCCAGCGCATGACCTCCCCCGCACCACGCTCCGACAAGTTCCCGATGGGGGAGCTCGAATTCGTCGTCATGATGGCCTCCTTCCAAGCCCTGCAGGCGCTGGCGATCGACGTCATGCTGCCGGCGCTCGGCGCGATTGGCACCGACCTGCACTTGGCCGACCCCAACCGGCGCCAGCTGATCGTCGGCGTGTTCCTGATCTGCTCGGGGCTCGGTTCGCTGTTTCCGGGGGCGCTGGCCGACCGTTTCGGGCGGCGTCCGGTGGTGCTGACGGCGATCACTTCCTACGTGCTGCTCTCCATGGTCTGCGCGGTTTCGGCCAGCTTCGAGTTGCTGCTGATCGCGCGCGGCATGATGGGCTTCGTGACCTCGGCGATGATCGTCATGCCGATGACCATCCTGCGCGACCGGTTCGAGGGCGACCGCATGGCGCGCAGCCAGTCGCTGATCGCGATGACCTTCATGGTGGTGCCGATGATCGCGCCGATGCTGGGGCAGACGGTGCTGCTGTTCGCGGGATGGCGCTGGATCTTCGGGATCATGGGCGGTCTTGCCGCCTGCGTCTTCGCCTGGGCATGGACTCGCCTGCCGGAAACGCTGCACCCCGATTTCCGCCAGCCCGTGCGCTTCGGCGTGATCGCGGGGAACATGGGGCTGGCGCTGAAGGAGCGCGCGTCACTCGGCTATTTCCTGGGCGCGGCCTTCGTGCAGGCGGCGCTGTTCGGCTACATCAACAGCGCGCAGCAGCTGGTGGGCGAGCACTTCGGCGCGGGCACGATGTTCCCGGTGATCTTCGGCTGCATGGCGCTGGTGATGGCCTGCACCAACTTCGCCAACGCCCGCATCGTCGAGCGGTTCGGTGCGCGGCGCGTCTCGCACGCGGCCCTGCTGTGCTACATCGCGGTGGGCGCGCTTCATCTCGTGCTGGCGATGCGGGGCGAGGGGTTGTGGACCTTCCTGCCGCTGATGACGCTGTCGATGTGCATGCTCAGCTTCATCGGCTCGAACTTCCAGGCGATCTCGCTGCAGCCTTTCGCGCGGATCGCGGGGGCGGCGGCATCGGTCATGGCGTTCGTGCGCATGGTGCTGGGGGCGACGCTGGGGTCGCTGATCGGACAGGCTTACGACGGCACCGCGCGGCCGATCATGGCGGCCATGGTGATCTGCGGGCTGATCGCGCTGGTACTGGTGCTCTATTCGGAGGGCGGACGGCTGTTCCGCCGTCTCAACCCGCCGGAGTATTACCGCAATGCGCCTCCGCCAGTCGGTCACTGACGGGGCGCACGCGCTTTTTTATACCCTGCGGCCGCGGAACAGCTGCACGAGACCCACGACGATGGCGATCACCAGCAGCACGTGGATCAGCGCGCTGGAAACATGGAACACGACGAAGCCGAGCAGCCAGAGCACGATGAGGATGGCGGCGATGGTGAATAGCATGGACGTAGCTCCCAACAGTTGTGTGCGTGGGTAACGCCGGGTCCTACGGATTTGTTTCCGGTCTATTGCTTAGAGGGTTTCACGTCGTCCGGGACGACGAGAGGCGCGCCAGTTCGCGGCGCGATGGCCGGGGTATCGGCGCAGGGGCCGGTTCACGCTTGGCCTCGAAGAAGGCGCCCGCGATCAGGCGCAGCTTCTGCGGCGTGCTGACCCGCGCGCGGTGGTCCCATGCATGGGCGCCGAGGCGTTCGACCTCCCGCGCGATGCCGCCGTAGATGCCTGCCGCCGAAAGCACCGCCCAGCGCTGCCGGAATGCCAGCTTCGCCGCGCCGACGCGGGCGGAGGCCTCGTATTCGCGCGCCATCGCGCAGGCCCGCGCGACTTGCGGGACGAGGGCGTGGCGATAGTGCGGCTTGGTGATCTCGCCGGGGGGGATGTCAGCCTCCACCAGCCACTCGACCGGAAGGTAGCAGCGGCCGTTGGCGTCGTCTTCCCACACGTCGCGCACGATGTTGGCGAGCTGGAACGCGATGCCGAGGTCGCAGGCGCGGTCGAGCGTGTCCTCGTCGTCGGCGGGCACGCCCATGACGGCTGCCATCATCACCCCCACCGCGCCCGCTACGTGATAGCAGTAGCGCAGCATGTCGGTTTCGGAGCGCGGGCGCCATTCGGCGGCGTCGAGCGCGAAACCGGCGAGCACGTCCTCGACCATGGCGGGGGTGATCGGCGTCTCGCGCATGAGCTGGCCGAGCGCGTCGAAGGCGGGCGAGCCGGTTGCCTCCCCGGCCATCGCCAGTTCGGTGAGGGTGCGGATCGTGGCGAGGCGCGATTCGGGGTCGAGCTTGCCGGGGGTGGAGGCGCCGCCCCCATGTCCTCCACCGAACTCCTGCTCGTCGGCGATGTCGTCGCAGGCGCGGCACCAGGCGTAGAGCAGCCAGACCCGCTCGCGCGTTTCGCGGTCGAACAGGCGGCTGGCGGCGGCGAAGCTCTTCGACCCGCGCCGGATGGATTCGCGCGCCTCGGCGACGAGGGCGGCGCGGTTAAAGGGCATTGCCGCTGGTCTTTCGTTCACCCCACCCGTCGTCATTGCGAGCGAAGCGAAGCAATCCAGGGCGGCTTGAGACTGCCCTGGATTGCTTCGCTTCGCTCGCAATGACGAACGAGGGGGGGACAAGCCCTCCCTCGCCCGAACGGCAGGCCACGTGCATCACAGCGTGTTCGGGTCCATGTTCACGATCGGCACGATCGGCTGGTGCGCATGCATCCGGTCGAGCAGCGGCGCCAGTTCGGTATCGGCCAGCAGGATGCCCTGGTGCGCCGGACGCACGAAGCCGACTTCGGCCATGTGACGGTTGAACGCCAGCAGCCCGTCGTAGAACCCGAAGGCATTGAGCACGCCGACCGGCTTGTTGTGATAGCCCAGCTGCGCCCAGCTGACCGCCTCCCACAGCTCGTCCATGGTGCCGACGCCGCCGGGCAGGACGAGGAAGCCGTCGGACAGCTCGGTGAACTTGGCCTTGCGCTCGTGCATGGTCTTCACGATCGTCAGTTCGCAGTCGTAGTTGGCGACTTCGCCGCCCTTGCCGTCCTTGCCGGTGAGCGCTTCGGGGATGACGCCGATGCACTCGCCGCCCGCCGCCAGCGCGGCACCCGCGACGGCGCCCATGAGGCCGAGGCGACCGCCGCCGTAGACGACGCCGATGCCCTGCGTGGCAAGCGCGGTGCCGACGTCCGCGGCCAGCTGGACGTAGCGGGGATCGGCGGGAGTGGCGGAGCCGCAGTAGACGGCGAGACGCTTCATGTCAGTCAACTACCTTGATATTAACCAGCGCGCCCTCCGGAAGATCGCGCGTCTGCCGGGCGAGGTCACCCGTGATTTGGATGAGGCGGACGAAATCGATCCGCACCAGATTCTCGTGGGCATAGTCCCCGGCGACGAGCGCCTGCGGGGTGAGGCTGTAGACCTCGCCCGATGCGGGAGGCCCTAGCCGCTTTACCGCCGCATCGACAAGGGCGTCCGCGCGCCAGATCGCCTTCGTTTCATCGCGGGCCATGTGCGCCCTGGCCTCCGCTTCGGTGCCGAGCGGGGTGACTTCGCCGAGATCGGGATCGACGTAATGGAACGCGCCCGCATCGTCGGTGACGAGCATGTGCCCCATCAGGCTGTGCGCGACGACCTCGGCGAAGTGCACGCCGGTCCAGCCCCATGCGGCATTGAGGGCGTGGACTTCCCGGCTCACCTGAGGTCTTCCAGCATCAGCTTGGCGGTGGCCTTGGCGCTGCCGACGACGCCGGGAATCCCCGCGCCCGGATGCGTGCCCGCGCCGACGAGGTAGAGGTTCTTCAGCTTGTCGTCGCGGTTGTGGCCGCGGAAGAAGGCGCTCTGCGTCAGGATCGGCGAGAGGCTGAAGGCATTGCCCTTCCACGCGCCGAGGTCCGCCTCGAAATCGGGCGGGGCGTAGTGGAAGCGGGTGACGATGCGGTCCTCGATGTCGGGGATCAGGCGGCGGCCGACTTCGCGGATCACGCGCTGTTCCAGCACCGGGCCGACTTCCGCCCAGTCGATCGGCAGCTTGCCCATGTGGGCGACGGGGACGAGCGCGTAGAAAGTGCTCTTGCCCGGCGGCGCCATCGAGGGATCGGTGACGGTCGGGTGATGGAGATAGATCGAGAAATCGCGCGGCAGCACGCCATGCTCGAAGATGTCGTCGAGCAGGCCCTTGTAGCGCGGCCCGAACAGGATCGTGTGGTGCGGGATGCCGGGCCAGGTGCCCTCCAGCCCGAAGTGCACGACGAACAGGCTTGGCGAGAAGCTCTTCTTGGTGAGGCTCCTGGCCATCTCCTTGCCGCGCACCGTGTCGCCGAGGAGGCTGGCGTACGTATGCATGAGGTCGCCGTTGGAGGCGACCGCGTCGAAGCGTTCGCGCCAGCCGCTCTCGCATTCCACTTCGGTGACCTGATCGCCGATGGTGTGGACCTGCCGGACCTTGTCGCCGACGCGCAGCGTGCCGCCGAGCCGCTCGAACAGGTTCGCCATACCCTGCGCCAGCTTGTTGGTGCCGCCCTTGGTCCACCACACGCCGCCGTCCTTTTCCAGCTTGTGGATCAGGGCGTAGATCGCGCTGGTGCTCATCGGGTTGCCGCCGACCAGCAGGGTGTGGAACGAGAGCGCCTGGCGCAGGTGCTCGTCCTTCACGTAGTGCGAGACCATCGAATAGACCGAGCGCCACGCCTGATAGCGCATCATCGCGGGCGCGGCCTTGATCATGCTGGAGAAGTCGAGGAACGCCTCGTGCCCCAGCTTGACGTAGCCTTCCTGCCAGACCCCGGCGGCGTAGCGTTCGAATTCCTCGTACCCGGCAAGGTCGCCGGGGGCGACGCGGGCAATCTCGCGGCGCAGGGAACCTTCGTCGTTCGAGTAGTCGAAGGTGACGCCGTCGGTCCAGTTGAGGCGGTAGAACGGCATGACCGGCATCAGCGTCACGTCGTCGGCGATGTCGTGGCCGGAGAGCTTCCACAACTCGCGCAGGCATTCCGGATCGGTGACGACGGTGGGGCCGGCATCGAAAGTGAAGCCCTCGCGCTGCCAGGAGTAGGCGCGGCCGCCCACCTTGTCGCGCGCCTCGATCAGGGTGGTGGCGATGCCGCTGCTCTGGAGCCGGATCGCGAGGGCGAGGCCGCCGAAACCGGCGCCGATGACGCAGGCTTTCTTCACGAGACGGCTCCCAGATCAGCCAGCGGACGCCCGCGCCCGGTCAGGCTGGCGAGCGCCGCGCCCACCGGCACCGGCGGCTTTCCGGCCAGCACGCGCGCCATGTCGAGCGGGGTCGAGCGGCCTGCGTAGAAGCGTTCGATCAGCCCTTCGGGCAGCGTGTAGAAGCGCGCCAGCATGCGCCAGCGATCCGGGCCGTGTGCGGCGCCGAAGAGCATCTTGCTCAACATTCGATAGAAGCGCCCTTGGCGCCAGTGCTGTGCGGCCCTGTCATGACTGGTCCTCAATAGGGCGGACCCGGAGAGATTGTCGAGGCTGGTCAGGTAAAGCGCGAATCTTGTCGCATCGGGAATCGAGTAGGATGTCAGCGGATGGCACAAGGCGGCGCGGGTTCCGGCACGCGGCAGGGGGCTTCCGGCGCGCCAGAATGCCTCGAAATCCCCCTCGGCGATGACGGGAAGGACGCCGGTTTCCTCGTAGGCAACGCTCTCGACCTGCCAGCCTTGCGCGCGGGCATAGTCGGCGATGCGGGTGCGCAGGGCCGGGAGGTCGAGGTCGGAGGTATCGGAATAGTACGTATCCTCGACGAAGACCTCGGTATCGGAGAAGGGCAGGCAGTAGACGAAGCGGTAGCCGTCGATCTGCGCGACGGTGGCATCCATCACCACCGGCCGCGCCAGCCCATGCGGCGAAGCGAGGCGCAGCGACAGCCCGACGAACTTCTGCCAGCCGCCTGCCATGTGCGGCAGGCCCCGGCTCCCCCGCGCGTCGATCACCGCCCCGGTGGCGAAGCGGCGACCATCGGACAGGGTGACGCTGGTGGCGTCGGCGTGCCCGACTTCGAAGCCGGTGACGATGGCGTCGGCGGGCAGCGCTGCGCGCACCGCCGCGTCGAGCTTTGTGCCCGTTGCGCTCCGGTAGGGTGTCGTTAGGTGCCGCCTGGTGCCGGGAAAACGCACCTCGTAATCGTCCCAACGGGCAACGACGATGGGGTCCAGCAGCGCCTCGCCGCCTTCGGGCAGGTCGCTGGCGAAGAAGGACCAGACGTGTTCCCCGCCAAGTCGCTGATCACGCTCGAATATCGCCACACGAAGGTCCGGTCGCCGCGCCGCGAAGGCAAGCGCGATCAGCCCGCCGGCAAGGCCGCCGCCGAGTATCGCGAGGTCACAGAACGCCGGATCGGCCGATTTTTGCTGCATCGCGGCGTTGTTTAGGCACTGCGAACGATTGCTGCAACTTGGCAGACCCCTCGCTTTACTGCATGTTCGTGACGATGACAGGGCAACTCACAGGCCAACTGGCCGTTTGCGACGCCGCATCGGGGGATGCGGCCGCAATAGCCGAGATTTACGCGCACTACGTGCTGGAAAGCACCGCGACGTTCGAGACCGAACCACCCGACGAGGCGGAATCGGAACGGCGGATCTGTGAGCTTATCAAGGGCGGCTATCCCTTCCTCGTCATGCGCGACGATGACGGCAAGGTGCTCGGCTTCGGCTTTGCCCAGCGCTACGGCCCGCGTGCGGGCTATCGCTACAGCGTCGAGACGACGATCTACGTGTGCCAGGACAGCCTGAACCGCGGGATCGGCAGCGCGCTGCTTCAGGAACTGCTCACCGAGTGCGAGAAGCGCGGTTTCCGGCAGGCTTTTGCGGTGATCGCGGCCTCGGAACCGGCCTCGGTCGTGCTCCACGCGCGGGCGGGGTTCCTGCCGGTCGGTACGCTGACGGCGGCGGGCTGGAAGCACGGTCAGTGGATCGACGTGTTCCTCATGCAGCGCCGCCTCGGCGACGGCAACGAGACGCTGCCCGAAGGTGCCGCGGCATCCTGAACCTCGCGGGACGCTCGCCCCTGCTGCCGCATCGTCCGGCGGCGTGGCTGGCGCTTTGTCTTGGCCTTGCGCTGCTTTTGGTTGAGCTTGCGATGGGCCGCCCGGGCATCTGCCCTTGCGGCGTCGTCCGGTTCTGGGCGGGGGATGTGCAGTCGGACCAGAACAGCCAGCAGGTGGCTGACTGGTACAGTTTCAGCCACGTCATCCACGGGCTCATCTTCTACGGAATCGCGCGTGCGCTCTGGCGGTGGACTGCGCTGGGCCGCGTCCTGTCGCCGCGCTGGGCCTTGCCGCTGGCGGTGGCGTTAGAGGGAGGCTGGGAACTGCTGGAGAACTCGCCCCTGATCATCGATCGCTACCGTTCAGTCACGATCAGCTACGGTTACAGCGGCGACAGCGTGCTCAACTCGCTGAGCGACGTGGGGTGGATGGCGCTGGGTTTCATTGTCGCCGCGCGCCTTCCGGCCCGTGCCAGCGTGGCTCTGGCGCTTGTGTTCGAGGCGTTCACGCTGTTCATGATCCGGGACAACCTGACCCTCAACGTCCTGATGCTGGTGCACCCGATCGAGGCGGTGCGTGACTGGCAGTCGTCGGTCTGAAAGCCACGCGAGGCAACTGTTAGGTCCCGCAAAGCGTTGGTCTCCCAAGATCTTCAGGGGACCGTCATGAATTCACGCCTTGTCTTACGGATTTGCACGGCATCTGCCGCCCTTCTTTCGATGCCCGCCATCGCGCAGGAGGCGCCGCAGCAACAGCCGGCCGAGAACGTCCTCGACGGCGATTACCTGACGGTCGGCGTCGGCGCGGTCTATGTTCCCAGTTATCGCGGCTCGGATGACTACATCCTCTCGCCGGTGCCGCTGGTGCGCGGCCATTTCAAGGGCGTGGACATCAATCCGCGCGTTGCGGGCGTGGCGCTGGACTTCATTCCCGACGACAAGGATTCGGGCATCGGCTTTTCGCTGGGGCCGGTCGTCACGGCCTCGTTCAATCGCAACCGGCGCGTGCGGGACGAGGTCGTGCGGGCGGCAGGCAAGCTCGATCCGGCGATCGAGGTCGGCGTCAGCGCGGGCGTGACCAAGTACCGCGTGCTGCACGACTACGATACGCTCACGCTGTCGAGCGACGTGAAGTGGGACGTGAACGGTGCCTACAAGGGCATGGTCTGGTCCCCCGCGATCAGCTACACGACGCCCCTGAGCCCGGCGATCGTCACGGTGCTGGCGGTCAGCGCTCGCCGTGTCGATGACAAGTTCGCGCGCTACTATTACTCGGTGAATCCCGGGCAGAGCCTTGCGAGCGGGCTGCCGGTCTACAATGCCAAGGGCGGCTGGGACAGCGTCAACACCTCGCTGCTGATGGCTTATGACCTCTCCGGCGACGTGCGCGACGGTGGGCTTTCGGTGTTCGGAGTGGCGAACTATTCGCGCATGCTGAACGACGGCAAGGACACGCCGTTCACCTCGCTGCGGGGCAGTGCGAACCAGTGGGTCCTGGGCGCGGGCGTGGCCTATACGTTCTGATGCGGGGAGCCTTCGACGGCTTCGATCACCTTCCGGCGCAAGTCAGGCAGCACTTCCGCTTCGAACCACGGGTGCTTCGCCATCCACAGCCGGCTGCGCCACGCCGGATGCGGAAGGGGGAACAGTCCTTCCGGCGCCTCGCGCCACCGTCGCACCGTTTCGGTGAGGTTGGGCGCGAAGCCGCGCGGCAGGTAGCGTTTCTGGGCGTACTGCCCCACCAGCAGGGTCAGGCGCCGCTGCGGCAGTTCGGCCAGTAGCGGCGCGTGCCAGCGCGGGGCGCATTCGGGGCGAGGGGGCTTGTCGCCGCCGCTCGCCTTGCCCGGATAGCAGAAGCCGGAGGGCATCTGCGCGACTTTCGCGGTGTCGTAGAACATGGCCTTGTCGAGCCCCAGCCAGCCGCGCAGCCGGTCGCCGCTGTCGTCGTCCCAGCCTATGCCGCTGGCATGGACCTTGCTGCCCGGCGCCTGCCCGATGATGAGCAGGCGCGCGGAGGGGCTGGCCGCGACGAACGGGCGCGGCTCGAAGCCCAGCGCCGTCTCGCACAGGCGGCAGGCGCGGATTTCGCCGAGCAGGGCGTCGAGGGTCGCGGAGGCCATCTACCGCAGATGGCCACCTTCCTTGCCTGAGACAAGGCGTGCCCTGTTACCCCGCCTTGTCGAGAGCGGCGACGGGGTCCTTGGCGATCTGCGGATAATACGTCTCGAGCATGGCGTGCCAGTCCGCCGGAAGGTCTTCGAAGCGCTTCACCTTGCCGCCGTTGCCGAACAGGTTGAGCGTACCGGGGCGATCGCCCATCCGCAGCCATTCCGGCCAGCTGCGCACGTCGTTGGACTGCACCCGCGTGTCGACGTTGGTGACCGCCGGGTCCAGCACCAGCGCGCTTGGCGCGGACAGGGTGCTCACTTCGTTCAGATAGGACACCGAGCCGTCGGGAGCGGTCACTCTGGCGTGCGAGCGGTCGCGCACCGCGATCTCGCCGGTGCGCAGGGTGAAGGGCACGGCGGGGGTGTGGACGTGCTCGAAACGGGGCGCGCCCGGAATATCGGGAATGTCGATCTCGTTGGTCGCCGAAACCCGCACGCGCGTGGGGATCGGGCCGCGACCGCCGACTTTCACGGTCTCTCCCGTGATCGGGTTGCGGAGGTCGGTGAGGCGACGGCCGGTGTCGATATCGACGCGGAAGCTGATCTCCAGGTCGATCAGCTCGAAACTGCCGTCGGCGTTGTGCGTGATGCGCTGGATCGATCCGAGATTGATCGCATAGACCGGGATCAGGTCGCCCCCCGTCGCGGCCATGTACGGACCCTTGATCCACGAGAAGACCAAGCCGTCGTCCGTGCGATAGCGCAGCTTGCGATAGATCAGCGAAGCGTCGGCTGCATTGGCGGTGTCGAGCAGGCGCTTCTTCGGCGTTGCCGCCGCCGCCGGAAGCGAGGCTGCGGCAAGCGCGGTGGCGCCCAGTCCCAAGGCGGTTCGTCGGTTCAGTTTTGCCGCGTCGTTCTGCTCGATCATTTTACACTCCCCTTACTGCGATCGAGAAAGTTGATCGTTATCGGAGGAGCAACAAGCATGCGGCACGGGATTGGTCGCGTCTCGGATAGCGATGGGCTCAGCCCGCCACACGCATCTCCATGAGGGACGAGGAGTAAGGCACGATGAGGCTCTTCGCGCGGTCCCAGGCGCCGCGCAGCCAGGTGTCCTGCACGGCCGGATCGGGTGGGAGGATCGCGGGCATCGTCTCTCGCCCCTCTGCTCTCAGTGCCGCGTTCGCTTCGCAGGCGAGGAGGGCGAAGGAGGGAATCTCGCTGTCCTTCCATACCGCCGCCATGGCGAAGACCGGTTGGTCGGCGCAGGCGAACCAGCACTGGCGGCCCTTGCCATCCGTGGGCGAGGGGCGGCCCCACTCCATGAAGGCGGTGGCGGGGACTAGGCAGCGGAACTCGCTGTTGCGCAAGTTGCCGATCCAGAACGGGCTGTCGAGGTTGCGCACCGTCAGGATGCCGCGCTGTTCGTGGACCGAGGGAGGCGGCGGTACGCCCCAGAGGCGCGGGATCATCCGGCGCGGGGTGCGATAGTGCGGCCTCGGCCCGGCGATCGCCTCTCGCCCTGCCGTGATGACCGGCGCGAACTGCCCGGGCGCGACGTGGCCGCCGTCCCACGGGTCATTGCCGGATTCGGCCCCGAAGGAGCGCGCGACATGCGGCGCGGGCGCGTCGAGGCGATAGAGCATCGGCATGGGCTCAAGCCTCTAGACCCCGCCGATACGCGCGTCTATCACTGCGCCGTCCCCGGGGAGCCAGCAAGTGGCTGAGAGTTGTGGGTATGCTCCACAAGACCCGTTGAACCTGAACCCGTTAGTACGGGCGGAGGAAGTGGAGCGTCGGGTTTGAGCATGTTTCAACGCCCGCAATGCGTCTCTTTTTTCGTCCCATGGAGAAAAAGAGAGGCAATCCATGGCAGACATCAATTCCAAGCTCGAGATCGGCGTGACCACCGGCCCCATCCGTGGATCGAGGAAGATCCACGTCGGCCCGCTGGGCGTGGCGATGCGCGAAATCCACCTCGAACCCGGCAGCGGCGAGGCCCCGGTGCGGGTCTACGACACCTCCGGCCCTTATACCGATCCTGATGTCACGATCGACATTTCGGCGGGCCTCGCCCCCAAGCGCCGCGAATGGATCACGGCGCGCGGCGACGTGGAGGATTACGCCGCGCGCGAGGTGAAGCCCGAGGACAACGGCATCAAGGGGCCTGACCGTTCGGCAGGGGTTCCGGCCTTCCCCAACGTCGTCAGGCGGCCCTTGCGCGCGAAGGCGGGCATGAACGTCAGCCAGATGCACTACGCCCGGCGCGGGATCATCACGCCGGAGATGGAATATGTGGCGGAGCGCGAGAACCTCGGCCGCGCCATGCTCAAGGAATACGTGCGCGACGGGCAGGCCAGAGATGGTGAAAGTTGGGGCGCATCGATCCCGGACTACGTGACGCCCGAGTTCGTGCGCGAGGAAGTCGCGCGCGGCCGCGCCATCATCCCCTCCAACATCAACCACCCCGAAAGCGAGCCGATGGCGATCGGGCGCAATTTCCTGGTCAAGATCAACGCCAATATCGGCAACTCTGCTGTCGCGTCGGACGTGGCGAACGAGGTCGACAAGATGGTCTGGTCGATCCGCTGGGGCGCCGACACCGTCATGGATCTTTCGACCGGGCGCAACATCCACGACACGCGCGAATGGATCATCCGAAACTCGCCCGTGCCGATCGGCACCGTGCCGATCTATCAGGCGCTGGAGAAAGTCGGCGGCATTGCCGAGGACCTGACCTGGGAAGTCTTCCGCGACACCCTGATCGAACAGGCCGAGCAGGGCGTCGATTACTTCACCATCCACGCCGGGGTTCGCCTGCCCTTCGTGCCGCTGGCGGCGAAGCGCGTCACCGGCATCGTCAGCCGCGGCGGCTCGATCATGGCCAAGTGGTGCCTGGCGCATCACAAGGAATCGTTCCTCTACGAACGCTTCGACGAAATCACCGAGATCATGAAGGCCTACGACGTCGCCTACTCGCTGGGCGATGGCCTGCGCCCCGGCTCGATCGCGGATGCCAACGACGAGGCGCAGTTCGCCGAACTCTACACGCTGGGGGAACTGACCAAGCGCGCCTGGGAGCAGGACGTGCAGGTCATGATCGAGGGGCCGGGC
>NZ_ALVC01000133.1:0-18459 GCF_000293195.2 Sphingomonas sp. LH128 | reverse complement strand
CGATCGCGATCAGTTCCTTTGCGCGGCAGGAGACAATGCGGGAGACGGCGTCGCCATCATCGAGCGGCAGGAAGCATCGGCCCAGATGCTGCTCGCCCGCGCCGACCTGCTGGTGGAACGGCGCGCGCATGCGGTGCCCGCGGTTGCGGGCTCCCGGGTGCGATGCCTCCGCTTCTGACGCTGCCGTGCCCGGCGCGATCACGGGCGGGATAAGATTCGTCCGCTCCGGTTCGGACAAGGCGGCGGCATGCTACCATCCACCGCCTAATGCGCGGACAAGGTCCACCGCGGCGACGAACTGGCGTGTCCGCACGTCGAGGGCGGCCTGCTGCGCCTGAAACAGGGAAGTCTGGGCGGTGACCACATCCAGATAATTCGTGGTTCCTGCACGATAGAGATCGCTCGCCGCATTCGACGTCTGCGTCGCGGCGGCAACGGTCGTGTCGTTGAACACGCGCTCCTTCGCAAGATCGGACAGCAGCACGCGATTGTCCTCTACCTCGCGAAAGGCGCGGAGCACCGTTCCGCGATACTGCGCGGACATTTCGCGAAAGCGCGCATGCGCCGCATCCAGGTCAGCCTTCAGGCGGCCGCCCTGGAAGATGGGCAGGTTGATGGACGGCCCCAGCGACCAGAGGATGTCGCTGGTCTTGAAGGGATCGCTGCCTGCGCTCTGGAACCCGCCCAGCGCGTTGAAGCTGATAGAGGGGTAGAACGCCGCGCGCGCGACGCCGATCCCGGCATTGGCCGAGGCCATCGCTCGTTCGGCCGAGGCGATGTCGGGGCGGCGTTGCAGCAGTTCCGAGGGCACCCCTTCCGGAACGGTGGGCAGTGCCGGCGGAAGATCGGCCGGGGTAACTGCGAAGTCGCTCGGCATGGCGCCGACAAGGACGGCGATCGCATCCACCAGCAGCGCGCGGCGGCTGTGCACCTCGGTCAGCGCGGCCTGCGCGGTGCCCAGCTGCGCTTCCGCCCGCGACACGTCCATCTGCGCCGCCAGCTTGCCGCGATAGAGAATGGCGGTCAGGTCGCGGCTCTTGCGATAGAGCGCTACCGTATCGTCGAGCAGCCGGGTCTGGGCATCGAGACCGCGCAGCTGGAAATAGCTGTCGGCAAGCTGGGCCTGCAGGCTCAGCTGCGCCGCCGCGCGATCCGCGTCGCTGGCCTGCGCCATCGCCTTGCGGCTGGTGAGCTGGTTGCGCAGCTTGCCCCACAAGTCCAGTTCGTAGCCCACCACGCCGTTGGCCTGGTCGGCGCTGTAGACGTCGGGCTGTCCCGAGCCGCGCAGGGGCTTGTCCGCCGACTGCCGGTTGCGGGTGGCGCTGCCCTGCAGGCTTGCCGAAGGAAGAAGCGCGCCGCGTGCCTGCCGGGCATAGGCGCTGGCCTGGTCGTAGCGGGCGACGGCGGCCTGCAGGTCGGGATTGTCGGCGGTCAGGCGGGCCTCGAAGGCATTGAGCGCAGGATCGCCGAATGCCTCCCACCATGCCCCGCGCGGCGCGGCATCGGCGGGCGCCGCCTCGCTCCATCCGGGCAGCGGGGTGAAATGGTCCGGCACCGGCATGGTGGGGGGGTGATATGCCGGTGCCAGGTTGCAGCCCGCCAGCGATGACGCGGCGAGGAGGGTAAGGCCGAAGCGCAGCCTGCGGGCAAGGCCGGTCATGCGCCGGCCTTCGTCTTGGCGGGAGCGGCGATCCGCACCGCGTCGCCGGTGCGCAGCGTTTCGGGCGGGGTGTCGACGATGCGGTCGGAGGGCGACAGCCCGGCGACGACATCGACGGCATCGCCGTAGTCGCGGCCCAGCTTGACGTCGCGGATCACCGCCTTGTTGCCGGGGCCGACGATGGCGACGGCGCTGCCGGCGTTGCGCACGATCAGCGCGGTCGCGGGAATGCGGATGGCGTTGCTTGCCGCCGCCGGTTCATCGAAGGTCACCTGGCAATAGGCGCCGGCGCCCACGTTGCCGGGATTGGCCGCCTGCAGCTGCACCAGCATGGTGCGCGCCGCCGGGTCCAGGGCGTGGGAAATCGCCGCCACGCTGGCTTTCAGCGTCTGTCCGGGTTGTTCGGGCAGCGTGAACGTCGCCTGCTGCCCGACCTTGAGCTTGGCCGCCAGCGTCTGCGGCACCTGCACGTAGATGCGCAGCTTGCGCAAGTCGGCGACCTCGAACAGTTCCTGCCCGTTCGATCCGGCGGTGATGAGCGCGCCGATATCGGTCTTGCGCGCGGTCACGATGCCGTCGAACGGCGCGGCGATGCGCTTGTAGGCGGACAGGGCCTCAATCCCGCGCACTTTGGCCTGAAGCGCGGAGACGACCGCGCGCTTGGCCTCGCGGTCGCCCGCCTTCTCGTCCACCACCTGCTGCGCAACGGCGCCGGTCTGGCTCAGGTCGGACCAGCGCGTGGCGGTCAGCGTGGCCAGGCGGTAGTTCGCCTGGGCCATCGCCAGATCGCCGCGCGCGGCGGCCAGCTGCTGGTCGAGGTCGGGCGCATCGACGACGGCCAGCGTCTGCCCGGCGTGGACCGGCGCGCCGATATCGACGCTCCACGATTTCAGGTAGCCGTCCACCCGCGCATAGAGCTGCGCCTTCTGGAAGGGCTGGATCGTCCCCGGCAGGCTGATCGCGCTGGCTTGTCCGACCTGCGGCTTCGCGAGGTTCACGGTGGGCACCGCGTTGCTGCCCGACCACTGCGCGTTGGCGCTTGCCGAACCGGCGCGGGTGATCAGGCCGGAGGCGGCGATCACGATCGCCAACGCAGCTCCTGTCGCTCCCGCGATCAGGAGGAAGCGGCGGCTGGGCGTCTTTGGGGTGATGGATGGAGTGGACATGATGGCTCTCAGATGGTGGCGGGTTCGGGAGCGATGCCCGAAGTATCGCGCTTGATGACCTTGCCTGCGCCGTGGACGATGGCGAAGAGCGTGGGAACGAGGACGAGCGTGGCGCACGTGGCGAACAGCAGCCCGCCGATCACCGCGCGGCCCAGCGGCATGTTCTGGCCCGGCTCGATCGCCATCGGGATCATGCCCAGGATCATCGCGCTGGCGGTCATCAGCACCGGGCGGAAGCGCGCGGCGCCCGCTTCCATGGCCGCCGTCAGCGGCGCGGAACCGCCATCCAGACGTTCACGGGCGAAGGCGATCAGCAGGATCGAGTTGGCGGTCGCGACGCCCATGCACAGGATGGCTCCGGTGAGCGCGGGCACCGACATCGTCGTGCCGGTCGCGAACAGCATCCACACGATGCCCGCCAGCGCCGTCGGCAGGCCCAGCACGATCACCAGCGGATCGAGCCAGGACTGGAAGTTGACGACGATCAGCAGGTAGATCAGCAGGATCGCGAAGGCGAGGCCGACGAACAGCTGCGTATAGGCGCTGGTCATCGTCGCGACCTGACCGCGCAGCGCCACGCTCGATCCCTTGGGCAGGGTCTTGGCGGCATCGGCGACGATCTTGTTCACGTCCGCCGCGACGGCACCCAGATCGCGCCCCTGTGGGGTGGCGTAGATGTCGATCACCGGGCGCACGTTGTAGTGCGAGATCAGCGCGTTGTTGGGTGCGCGGCTGATGTCGGCAAGGTTGCGCAGCAGTTCGGGCGTCTGCCCGGCGGAGGCAGTGCTGGGCGTCAGCGGGATGTTCTTCAGCCCGTCGAGCGAGGTGATGTCGCGCTGAGGCATCTGCACGGCGACCGGGTAGGACACGCTGGTCTTGGGATCGAGCCAGTAAGTCGGCGCGACCTGCCCGCTGCCCGAGAACGTCGTAAGCATCGCATTGGCCGTGTCGCGGGCGTTGATCCCCACCGCGCCTGCCATCGAGCGGTCGAGCGACACGCTGAGAGCGGGCTGCTGGAAGGCCTGCTGGATACGGGCGTCGGCGACGCCGGGTATCTTGCGGATGCGGGCGAGCAGCGCGGTGGCATAAGCGCGATTGGCGGCAAGGTCGCTGCCGACGATCTGGAGGTCGATCGGCGCAGGTGTGCCGAAGTTCAGGATCTGGCTGACCATGTCGGCGGGCAGGAAAGCGAAATCGACGCCGGGGAAGCGGCGCGGCAGTTCCTCGCGCAGGGTCTTCACGTAGTCCGCCGTCTCGCCGTGCTCCGGCGCCAGGCTGACCTGGATGCTGGCGTCCTCGGTGCCGATGGTGCCGGCGTTGTCGTAGGCCATGTTGATGCCGCTGACGCTGAGGCCGATGTTGCTGACGACGCCCGCGACCTCGCCATGTGGCAGGATATCGCGGATGGCGGTGCTGACCTGGTCGGCGGTGCGCGTGGTCGCCTCGATCCGGGTGCCGGTCTGGGCGCGCATGTGGATGCGAATCTGGCCGCCGTCGACTTGCGGGAAGAAGTCCTGTCCCAGCAGCGGGTACAGGCACAGCGACAGCAGCGACAGGCCAATGAAGCCGATCACCACCGGACGGCGGCGACCGAGCGCGAGTTCGAGCAGGCCCAGGTAATAGGCGCGCAGCGTCTCGAACCCGGCCTCGAACCGGCGCTGGGCGCGCTGAAGGGTCTGCGAGATCCGGCCGCCGGTCGGCGCCTCGCCGTGACGGATCGGCTTGAGCAGGCGGTCGGCCATCGCCGGGACCAGCGTGCGCGACAGCAGGTAGGAGGCGATCAGCGCGAACACCACCGCTTCCGCCAGCGGACGGAACAGGCTGCCGGACACGCCGTTCAGCCAAAACATCGGCACGAAGGCGATGCAGATGCACAGCAGCGAGACGGTGGCGGGCTGGACGATCTGTTCTGAGCCGTACAGCACCGCATCGCGCACGTCCTCGCCGCCTTCGAGATGGGCGTTGATGTTTTCGATCGTCACCGTGGCGTCGTCGACGAGGATGCCCACCGCCAGCGCCAGGCCGCCCAGGGTCATCACGTTGATCGTCTGCCCCAGCACCGCCAGCGTGCCCAGCGAGGCCAGGATCGACAGCGGGATCGAGACGAGGATGATCAGCGTCGAGCGCCAGTTGCCCAGGAAGATCAGGATCATCAGCCCGGTCAGCGCGGCGGCGATCACGCCTTCGCGCACCACGCCCGACACCGCGCTGGTGACGAACACCGACTGGTCGCCGGTGGCCAGCAGGTTCAGTCCGGCAGGCAGGGTATCGCGGATGGCGGGGAGCAGGCCGGTGACGCCGTTGATCACGTCGAGCGTGGAGGTCGCGCCGGACTTGATGATGCTGAGCAGCACCGCGTTGCCGCCGTCGACGTGGACCACGTTGGTCTGCGGCGGGTTGCCGTCATGCACGAAGGCGACGTCGCGCATGTAGACGGTGGCGCCGTTGACGGTCTTGATCGGCAGGTCGTTGAACTTGGCCATCGCATCGGGCGAGGCGTTCAGGTTGATGGTGTATTCCAGATTGCCGATCTTCTGCGTGCCCGCCGGAATGATCAGGTTCTGGCTGGCCAGCGCGGCGGTGACGTCGTTGGCCGAAAGGCCGTACTGCTGCAGCGCCTGCGGATTGAGGTCGGCCTGCACCTGGCGCACCTTGCCGCCGTAGGGCAGCGGCACCGACGCCCCCGCGACCGAGGCGAGCTGCGGGCGGATGAACGCGGAGGCCTGGTCGAACAGCGTCGTGTCCGGCAGCGTCTTGGACGACAGCGCCAGCTGCAGCACCGGCACGCTCGATGCGTCGAAGCTCAGGATGGTCGGGGAGGTGATGCCGGCGGGCATCTGCTTGAGCACCGTCTGCGAGGTCGCGGTGACCTGCGCCAGCGCGGCGTTGATGTCGACCGAGGGCTGGAAGTAGATCTTCACGATGCCGTAGCCGGGCAGCGACTGCGATTCGACATGCTCGATATTGTTGACGCTGCCGGTCAGCGCGCGCTCGTAGAACGTGACGATGCGCCCGGACATCTGGTCGGGCGAGAGGCCGTTGTAGCTGAAGACCGCGCTGACCACCGGCACGTTGACCGAGGGAAAGATGTCGACCGGGGTGCGCACCACCGCCGAAAGACCGTAGATCAGGATGAGGATCGCGAGAACAACGACCGTATAGGGCCGGTGCAGCGCGAGCTTGATGATGTTTTTCATGCAGCGTCCGTGGAGTCGTCCTGCCGGGTGGGGTGCCGGGCTGCGGAAGGATAGCGGCTCGCGTGGGCCACGAGCTCGACCAGGAAAGTGTTCAGCGCGCCGTTCGTGGGGTCAGGCCCGTCCCACAGCGCGAAAGTGCGGATGTCGAAGGAGAGGTCGCGCAGCACGCGGATCATCTCGTGAAAGGCGCGCCCCTCGGGATCGTCCTCGTCGCGGTGCTGGACGAAGCGCAGCGAGGCGGGCGCCGCGCGCATCACCCGCGGCAGGGCGGGACGGGGAAGATCGACGACGATCGCGCCCGCACCCGGCGCCCGGCCCTGCAGCACCAGATCGAGCGCGACGTGCCCGGCGCTTCCCGCGCCGACCAGCACGACTTGTCCGAAGGTCAGCCCCATTTCGTCGATCCGCGCCCGGATCAGCGCGATCAGCGCGGCGTCGGCGCTAGATTTCCGTTCCGTCAGGATCGCCGCGAAAGCGGCGCGGGGCACCGCTTCGTGCCAACCCGGCACGAATGCGGCCATGTCGGATCGGTCGGCGCCCTGCAGGATGACGACCAGCGCTTCCGGCCCCACGCGGGGCAGGTGAAGCATATGCCATACCGGCTCGGGGCTATCCGGGATATCCATGGGCGGCTGGATGCCCGCACTTGCAGCATTACTCCAACTCATTCTATAAATTCGTACATGCACAATGTGAATGAAGAGCGGACCGGCGCCCGGCTCGACCTGAACCTGCTGATGGTCTTCGAGGCGATATTGCGCGAACGCAGCGTCACCCGCGCCGCCGCCCGCCTAGGCCTGAGCCAGCCGGCGATCAGCCACGCGCTCAACCGCCTGCGCCATCTGCTCGGCGATCAGGTCTTCGTCCGCACGCCGCAGGGGATGCTGCCGACGCCGCGCGGGGAGCGTTTGGCGGAACCCGTTCGCCATGCCCTGCTCGAACTGCGCACCGCCCTGGAAACCGAGCACTTCGCGCCCGAGGAGACGCATCACCGCTTCGTCGTCGCGGTCAACAACCATGCCGCGATCGCGCTGGTCGGGCCGATCCTGCAGAAGGTGGCGGCGATGGCGCCGCACATCCGCCTGCGCTTCGTGCCGAGCGGCACTCTGGACGTCGCCGACCTGCTCGACCGCGCGGAACTGGATCTTGCACTGGTCGCGCGGCCTCCGGCCCAAGCCCGTTTCCACGCACGCGAACTCATCGACGATCAGTTCGTGGGACTGGTGCGCCGGGGCCATCCGGTCCTCGGATCGCGGATGGACGCCGCCGCCTTCGCGGCGCTACCCCACCTTGCAATCTCGTCGAGCGGCGACGATCTGAGCGCCATGGATGCAGGTCTCGCGGAAATGGACCTCGAACGCGCCGTCCGCGTGGAGGCGCCTTACCTGTCGATCGGCGCCATCCTCATGCAGTCGGACATGATCGCCGTCACGGCGCGGCATATCGGCGAGGAATTCCGCCGCGCCTATGCGGTGCAACTGGTCGAACTGCCGATCCAGCCGGAGCCCTTGCGCAGCCACATGGTCTGGCATCGGCGGTTCGACGACCACCCTGCGCATCGCTGGCTACGCGAGACGGTTCTGTTCGGGGTCCGCGAACTGGGGCCGCGTTGACGGCCTATCCTGCGGAAACCGGACGCGCACGCATAGACCGCCCAGCGAGGCCGCATCTTCCAGCGTGATCGCCGCCGCATGCCGATCGGCAATGCGCTTGGCGATCGCCAGGCCGAGGCCGCTTCCCGCCACGGTATGTCCGGCACCCCGGAAGAATCGGTCGAACGCGCGTGTACGCTCGGCCTGCGGAATGCCTGGCCCGCTGTCCTCGACCGTCAGGTCGAATGTGCCATTGCCCCGCCACAGTGCCACATCGACCTGCCCTCCGACCGGCGTATAGCGGATCGCGTTGTCGATCAGATTGAGTACGAGCAGCATAAGCTCGTCCCCGTCGCCCGGCACGACAGCCTCGTCATCGTGCACGAGGCCAATGTCGATCCGCTTGGCCTGGGCCAGCGGATCGAGCCGGACGAGCGCTTCGCGCACGATCGTGTTGATCGTGATCGGCCCGCGGCTGGCCACCGAACCCTCCGCATCGAGGCGCGAGGTCGCAAGCAACTGTTCGACCAGCCGCCCGGTCCGCTTCACGCTGGCCTTGAGCGCTTCCAGCCCGTTCCGGCGCTCCGCATCGGATCCTGCCTGCTCTACCATCTGGACCTGCAGTTGCAGTCCGGCCAGCGGCGTGCGCAGTTCGTGCGAGGCGTCGGCCAGGAACCGCTGCTGCGCCCCGGCCGCCCTCCCCAACCGGTTCAACAGGGTGTTGATCGCCTGCACCAGCGGCTGGATTTCCGCTGGCTCGCCAGTGGGGTCGAGCGGATTGAGCCGGTCGATGTGCCGGGCATCCAGTTCGCGCGAGATCCTGTGCAAGGTCCGCAGCCCCGCCGTGACCGCCAGCGGCGTGAAAAGCGCAATGACCACGATCAGCAGGATCAGCGGTGCGACCAGATGCAAGGCACGCTCCCGCGCCAGTGCGCTGCGCTCTTCCAGCGATTGTCCCACCTGGATCGTGTAAGGCCCCGCATGCCGGAGGTACACCTTCCACCGCTCCCCGCCGATCGAGCGGATACCGAAGCCGGGTTGTGTGAAGCGGGGCAGGCCGCGATCAATCGTCGAGCGGTAGATTTCCCGGTCGCCGGTCCATACCTGCAGCAGGAAATCGTCCCTGCCGTGGAACAGCTTGACGTTGATCGCCCTGAAATCCGCGGTCTTGAGCCTTGGCGGAATGCCTGTGGCGATCTGGCGCAGGCGAAGGTCCTGGTAATGTTCGATGGCTGCCCGCTCGACCGCGTAAGTGCCGCCGATGAAGACGACGCTCAGCCCCAGCAGGGGCACAAGCAGCCACAGCAGAAGTCTTTGCTTGATCGACACCAAAGCGGTCAGTCGGCCGGCTCGTCGGCCAGAAAATAGCCGACGCCGCGAATATTGCGGATGGCGTCCGGCGACAGCTTGCGGCGCAGGGCATGTACATGGAATTCCACGGCATTGCTCTCGATCTCGACGTCCCAGCCGTATACGCGGTCGATCAGCTGGTCACGCGAAAGCACTTTGCCGGGCTCCTCCAGAAGCACCGCCAGGAACGCGAGTTCGCGCCCCCGCAGGTTCACCGGTTTGCCGCGATAGGTCACCACCTGCCGCGCGGGGTCGAACACGACCTGCCCGTAGCGGCGCAGCACGCTCGCCCGGCCTTCGCGGCGCCGCCGGACGGCGCGAAGGCGTGCGGCAAGCTCGTCGAGGTCGAAGGGCTTGGGAAGATAGTCGTCAGCCCCGCAGTCCAGACCGGCGATGCGGTCCTGAACGGCATCGCGCGCCGAGAGGATGATGACCGGCGTGTCGTTGCCCCGCCCGCGCATCCAGGACAGCACTTCGAGCCCGGACTTGCCCGGCAGGCCGAGGTCGAGCAGTACCGCCCAGTAATCGTTGGTGCCCAGCGCATGCTCGGCCGCGTCGCCGTCCTCGACCCAATCGACCATGAAGCCATAAGACCGGAAACCGCTGCGGACAGCTTCGCCGATGGTCTGATCATCTTCGACAAGACAGAGACGCATGGCAGACAATCACCAGTCGCACAGAGGCAAATTGCGATGCTGATTAATCCGCCGGCCATTACATAAATATGACGTTTTTGGCAGAATTCTGTACATTGCAGCAATATTGCTTGCACCTCCCGATCGCTAATTTTCGCATAATCCGGCGCGCCTAACCGGCGCCCCCGAACCACCGGACGACGGCTTCGCGATGTGATTCGCCCCGCCCCGTCCGACGCAACTCGGGGGTCAGTTCAATGTCCGGAAACACATCTTGCGCAGGCCGAACGGCACGCGCCGTCATCGTATCCACCCTTCTTTGCGGCACCGCCGTACCGGCACTCGCCGATGACCTCGATACGGGCGAGCACGCCGACATCGTCGTCACTGCGGACGGCAGCGCCGAGAGCCGTGCGCGGCAGAGGGACGCACCCAACATCGTTCAGTCGATCTCGCAGGAAGAGGCGTTTCGCCTGCCCGACCTGAATGCGGGCGAGGCGATCGCCCGCCTGCCGGGCGTCACCATCGGTGCGGACAAGGGTGTCGGCCACTTCGTCAACATCCGCGGGCTCGACGCCGACCTCACCAGCACGACCTTCGGCGGCACGCACCTGCCGCCCCCGGACCCCGTGACCCCGCAAGGTGGCGGCCGCGCCTTCTCGTTCGACGTGATGCCGACCGGCGTGTTCGGCTCGCTCACGCTGACCAAGACCAACCGTCCCGACATGGACGCCGAGGCGCTTGGCGGCACCATCGAAATCTCGCCCAAGGCAATTCCGACCGGCCGCGACCATTTCCTCACCGCCCGCCTGGGTTCGGGCGAGCAGTTGTCGCGCCACACCGGCGTCGTCGACCTGTCCGCTAGCGGCGGCATCCGTTTCGGCGACAAGGACGGCGGCGGGCCGTTCTCGATCGTCGGCTCGCTGGCCTACTACCGTGACGCGCTGGGCATGGACGACCGGCGCACCAGCTACGTCAACAAGGCCTCCGCCCCGGACCTGGCCTGGTCGAGCATGTCGCAGTCCTACAACACGTTCCGCCATGTGACGAAGGGCGGCAGCATCGAGTTCGCCTACGAACCCGATGCCGATACCCGTTTCTATGCCCGCTACCTGAACACCGGCTACCAGGAAGACAACTGGCGCCAGCAGCTTGCGATCAAGACCTCTGGCACGGCGACGGCCAACGCCGACGGCACTTACACCTCGCCGGTCAAGCAACTCGACAAGAGCCTGCGCGACACCCTGCTGAAGGTGAACCTGCAGCTTGCCGAAATCGGTGGCCGCAACAAGCTGGGCGATCTGGCACTCGACTACCATGTGTCCTTCGCGCAGGGGCGCGAGTACCGTCCTTACGACACGATTTCAACTTTCACCTCGAAGCCGGGTTCGGCAAACATCACCTATGGTGATGCAGGCGGGTACTATCCGTCGTACACCGTCACCGGGACCGATCCTTTCGGGACCGGTGGCTACAAGCTCTCCAGCCTGACCAACAACGACAACCTCTATCGTACCCGCGAGTGGTCCGGCGCGGTCAACGCCGCCTTGCCGACCGCGCTGACCGGCGGCGCCAATGAGAGCATCAAGTTCGGTGTCGCCGTGCGACTGCGCACCAACACCCACGTCATCAACCCCTACACGGCCACCGCCTTCCCCTCGACCGGGCTCGCGGTGGTTGCGCCGGGTGCCAATGCGATCGTCGACCAGAGCCATTATTCGAACGGCCCGGACATCGATATCGACGCCATGCGCGGCCTGTGGTCCGGCGGAACCGGCACGGGCTTCGGCAACAATGTTCAGGCCGATGCCTATGCGGGCGGCCTTTCCCGGCAGGACAACCGCGAGAACGTGTTCGCGGGTTACGTGCAGGGCGAGGCCGACTTCGGTGCACTGCATCTGCTCGCCGGTCTGCGCGCCGAGTTCACCGACGCCCGCTACCAGGGCAACACCGGCGTCCCGATCACATCCTCTGCAGCAGCAGGCGGCACGATCACCAACGGCAAGGGTTCGATCCTGGTGCCGACCTCGTCCACGTCGCGCTACACGAACCTCTTTCCTTCGCTTCAGGCCCGTTACGAGTTCTCGCCGAGCCTGATTGCCCGCGCGGTCTACTCCTCGACGATCGCGCGTCCGGGCTTCAACCAGGTCAATCCGTCGGCAACCATCGACGCCGCCAACAACATGGTCACTACCGGTAATCCGAACCTGAAGCCGATCACCGCCAACAGCTTCGATCTTTCTGTTGAGCACTACCTGCCGTTCGGCGGCATCGTCTCGGCGGGCGTATTCGACAAGGAACTGTCGAACTACATCTTTAACCGCATCCAGTCCGGAGGCATCACCGACCCGGTCACCCTTGCCGTGCTTGGCAATCAGGCGACGCCTACCCAGGTCGTCACGTATGCCAATATCTCCCACGCCTGGGTGCGCGGCATCGAGCTGAACTACGACCAGCACCTCTCGTTCCTGCCCGGCCCGCTGTCGAACCTCGGCGTTTCGGGCAACTACACCCTCATCGACTCTTCGGCCGATATTCGTCCCGGCGAGAAGGGACCGCTGCCCGCCAGCTCGAAGCATATCTACAATGCCGCGGTCTACTGGGACGACGGCAAGCTCAACGTGCGCACGGCGATCTCCTATGCGGGGCGAAGCCTCTGGTCGGTCGGCACAACCCGCGCACTCGACCAGTATGCCGAGGCCCGGTTCATGCTCGACATCGGCGCCAGCTACGCCGTGACCGACAATGTCTCGATCTACGCATCGGGCCGCAATCTGCTCAACACCCCCAAGATCCGTTCGGAAGGCACGCGGGACCACACCGTCCAGCACCAGCTTTCCGGATCAGCGGTGTTCGGCGGCGTAAACGTTCAGTTCTGAAGGAGAATACGATATGCGCATGATCCCCTCCCTCCTGCTCGCGGCGGCCACGGCCTGCATCAGCGGTGCAGCCATCGCCGCCCCGGCCGAAAAGCCGGTCTACGAGCAGCTTGCCGTCACCCTGGTCCCCAACATGCCCGAAGGCGACTGGGACCAGCTGGTGACGGACGTGGCACACAACCGCATCTATGTTTCCGGCGAGGACGGCGCGCTCATGGCCGCGTTCAATCTGGAGACCGGGGCGCTCATCGCTTCGGGCGGTGACGTCGTTTCGCCGCACAAGGTCGCCTTCGACCCCAAGACCGGCCATCTCCTGGTGGCCGAAGGCAAGGATGGCACGGTCAAGGTACTGACCACCGACTTCAAGACCGTCGCCTCGATCCCGGTCGGCGCGAAGTCCGACACCGGCGCCATCGATCTCGTCGGCCGCGTCTTCTACGTCAGCGGCCGCGACGGCGATACCGGCTCGCAGATCAGCGCGATCTCGCTCGACACGCTCAAGGTCGTGCGCCGCTTCCCGGTTCCGGCGATGACGCTCAAGGGCCTCGTCCTCGACCGGGCTGGCGGACGTCTTTTCGTCAGCATGCGTGACAAGAACGCGGTCGGCGTCATCGACATCAGAACCGGCACGCTGCGGACCTGGACTTCGCCCAACCTCAACAAGAACGTGCCGCTGGCCTACGACAAGCGCAGCCAGCGCCTGTTTGCCGGTTCGCGCGAACCCGGCCGCCTCGTCGTGCTGGATGCGCGCAGCGGCAAGGAACTCCAGTCGCTGCCGGGCACCGAGACGGCCGACAGCATGTCCTTCGACGAGAAGGGCCGCATCCTGTACGTGTCGGGCGATACCGGCATGAGCCGTTACCGCATCGCCGCCAACGGCAACGCCACCCTGCTGGAAACCGACGCCTCGCTGGTCGGCAAGTCCTCGCTCTACGTGGGCGAGAACCATCGCCTCTACGTGATGCGCCCACGCAAGGGGGAAACCGTCGCCGCGCTGCAGGTCTACGCCATCCACGACTGACAGCCCGTATTCGACAGCCGGTGAAGTATCACACCCCGCCATTCGCAAGAGCGGCGGGGTTAAGGCACATACACCTGAATAAAAATTAGAACAACTCCCCTCATATCGAGAGAGATATTTGATAACAGAGTAATTTACATTTATAGAAAATGTAGTTTATTTCATTTTTATGAAAATATTGAAAATTTATTCAATCATTTTCCTTAAATTATAGTTCAAGATAATTCAGCGATAATTTTCCCTCTCTAATGGCGCTCTTCGACAAGCAAGGGGTTGCAGCAGCGGCAGATCCACCGCCGCTGGACAATCACGACATCTCGGAGGCTGTCATCGTGTCGAATAGAAGTTCTGCCCTGCCTCGCGCCCAGCGCGCGGTACTCGTCGCCATGCTCCTGTGTTCGGCGGCCTCGCCCGCGTTCGCAGCGGCCGATGAAGACGAAGCAAACGAGCCGAAGGGCGACATCGTCGTCACCGGCCATGCCGCCACCGACAGCCGTGCCAAGCAGGAAGCCGCGCCCAACATCATCCAGACCGTCTCGGTCGAAGAAGCGCGCCGCCTGCCCGACCTCAACGCCGGCGAGGTCATCTCGCGCCTGCCCGGCGTGACGATCGCGGCGGACAGCGGCGTCGGCCACTGGATCAACATCCGCGGTCTCGATGCCGACCTTACCAGCACCACGCTTGCCGGCACGCACCTGCCGCCGCCAAGCCCCGTCACGCCCCAGGGCGGCGGCCGCGCTTTCGCGTTCGACGCTTTCCCGACCGGCCTCATCGGCTCGGTGACGGTCACCAAGACCAACCGCCCCGACATGGATGCCGAAGCATTGGGCGGCACCATCGAAATCACCCCGAAGAAGCTGGCGCCGAACCAAGGCTACTTCGTGGAAGGCCGCCTGGGTTCGGGCGAGCAGTTTTCCCGCAGCACCGCGATCGCCGACATGGCGGTCAGCGCAGGCATCCGCTTCGGCGGCCATGGTATCGGCGACGGTCCGTTCACCCTGGTCGGCTCACTCGCCTATTATCAGGACGCGCTCGGCACCGACGACCGCCGCGTCTCCTTCGCCAATAAGAGCGGCACCCCGGATCTGGCCTGGTCAGGCGTGACCCAGGCGTACTACCAGTTCCACCGCAAGACCAAGGGCGCCACGATCGAACTCGGCTACGAGCCTGACGTGAACACCCGGCTCTACATCCGCTACGTCAACAGCGGCTACCAGGAAGACATCGCCCGCAACCAGCTTGCGTTCAAGCTGGGCAGCCCGACGGTGACCAACGCAAACGGCTCGCTGACGACGCCCGCGACCCAGTACGACAAGTCGGTCCGCGACATGCTGCAGCGCGTCAGCCTGCACCTCACCGAAGTCGGCGGCCATCACCAGTTTGGCAATCTGGACCTCGCGGCGCGCGCATCCTACGCGCAAGGTCAGGACTACCGCCCCTACGACACGCTTTCCACCTTCAGCAACAAGGCCGCCTCGGGCTCGAGCGTCACCTATGCGGATGCGGGCGGGGAGTTCCCGACCACGACTTTCACCGGCACCGATCCCTTCGGCACCGCGGGCTACAAGCTGTCCAGCGTGACCAACAACAGCCAGATCTATCGTACCCGCGAGTGGTCGGGCGGGATCGACGGCACGCTCGCGACTTCGCTGCTGGGCGGCGAGAACGAGAACATCAAGTTCGGCGTCAACGTCCGTCTGCGCACCAACACGCACGTGTTCAATTCCTACACCTCGACGAGCGTGCCGGTGCTGGACATGGCAAGCGCCGCCCCGGGGCGGAACATCCTGTTCGACCAGAGCCACTATGCAAACGGCCCGAATATCGACATCGACTACATGCGCAGCGTCTGGGCGAACGGCACCGGTCCCGGCTTCAGCAACAACGCTCAGGCCGACGCCTACGCCAGCGGGCAGGCACAGCAGGACAACCGCGAGAACGTCTTCGCCGGCTACGTCCAGGGCGAGACCGACTTCGGTGCGCTGCACCTGCTGGCGGGTCTGCGCGTCGAACACACCGACGCGCGCTACCAGGGCGTTACCAGCGTCCCGATCACGTCCTCGGCGGCCGCAGGCGGTACGATCACCAATGGCAAGGGCTCGATCCTGGTGCCGGTCTCGTCCTCGTCGAGCTACACCAACTTCTTCCCGTCGATCCAGGCACGCTACGAACTGTCGCCCAGCCTGATCGCGCGCGCTTCCTACTCCTCGACGATCGCGCGTCCGGGCTTCAACCAGATCAATCCGTCGGCAACCATCGACGCCGCCAACAACGTCGTCACCACCGGCAATACGAACCTCAAGCCGATCACCGCCAACAGTTTCGACCTCTCGATCGAGCACTACCTGCCGTTCGGCGGCATCATCTCGGCCGGCGCGTTCGACAAGGAGCTGTCGAATTACATTTTCAGCCGGACCCAATTCGGCGGCATCACCGACCCGGTCACCCTCGCTGTGCTCGGCAATCAGGCGACGCCCACACAGGTCATCACCTATGCCAACATATCCCACGCCTGGGTGCGCGGCATCGAGCTGAACTACGACCAGCACCTCTCGTTCCTGCCCGGCCCGCTGTCGAACCTCGGCGTCTCGGCGAACTATGCCTTGATCAAATCGTCGGCGGACATCCGACCCGGCGAGAAGGGCAGCCTTCCGGGTACGTCGAAGCACGTGTACAACGCCGCGGTCTACTGGGACGACGGCAAGCTCAACTTGCGCGCTGCCTTGTCCTATAACGGCCGCAGCCTGCTTTCCGTCGGCGCGACCCGGGCCAAGGACCAGTATCTGGAGGACCGCCTCTCGCTGGATATCGGCGCCAGTTATGCCATCACGGACAATGTGTCGATCTACGCATCGGGCCGCAATCTGCTCAACACCGCGAAGATAAAGAGCGAAGGCGATGCGACCCGCATCACGCAACTGCAGCTTTCCGGCTCGGCAGTAATGGGCGGGGTCAACTTCAAGTTCTGACGCCAGCGGGCCGTTCCGACCGTCGCCGCCAAGGAACGACCGCAACGCGTACGCGGCGACGGAGTCATCCGTCGCCGCGTTTACCGTCTTGCAAGATCGGAAACGCAAAGCCGCCACAAACGCATAGCCATTGCGGCTTCTGAAGCCGTCGCAGTGAAATATAAAACTCGATGTTAACTTAACTCTCCATAACGGATCAAACTGTTATTGCTCGAAATTTCTGTGAGCATCTAAAGCCGCTTGTGCGTGCGACGGACTTTCCCATCTCCCCTAGCCGCAAGTTCGATCAAGCTAATCACAGAAAAAAGGGGCACATCGGATGGCAATCCGGAAACGGCACTTCGCCAAGATCGGACGCGAGCGTCTTCTTCAGAGCGCGGCATCGCTGACGTTTCTCGTCGGTACACGGTCTGCAATGGTCACGATTGCCTCGGCGGGCCTTGTCGCGGGCGCGGGCATGGCCAGCGCGCATACCGATGCCTTGGGCTATCTCGTGTCCGACGGCTCGGCCGCGGGATTGTTCGATGTCCAGATCATCTACGGTAGCTGGCACGGCGGCTCCGTTTCGGCGGAGGGCGCCGTACAGCTCAATCGCGCGGACAGTTCCGCAGTCGGCACGCAGGCATTCTCGATCCTGCTGAGCAACGTCCCCAACGGCACGTTGCCCGCAGGCCTGACGGCAGGGCAGAACTTCTTCTACATCAGCCCGGACGGGAATTCGCTGGTAGCATCCGACAGCGCGAACAACGGCGTCTACAATTTCCAGGCCGCGACCTTCTCTGACATCACCGCGGGGACCTACACGTTCGCTTACGCCAGCACGAGCGGCCTTTCCCAGGTGTGGACGCCGGCCGGGAACGCGATCTCGTCCGGGACTTTTACGGTGACCTCGGACGGCGGCGTGACGGTGCCGGGACAAGCCAACGACATCGACACCGCAAGTCCGAACTACGGTTCGAGCAACCTTGGAACCTCGGTAAACCCGACCTTCGCAGGCGGCACCTTGCTGATCGACCAGAACGGGCAGACCTATCCCAACAGCTTCGCGCTGGACGATACGAACACCAACACCATCGATATGAACGGCAACACGACCGTGCTGTCCGGTGGATTTTCGGATGGCACGGCCGGCACGCCGGGCGTCATCACTTACATCGATTCGGGATCCGGCGGCCAGGTGACGCTCACCGGTGCAAGCGGGTACACCGGCACCACGACGCTCGAATCCGGCACTTTGGCTCTGGCGGGCAACGGCACGCTCGGCGCGGATACGGCATCGACGATCGTGAATGGCGGAACCCTGGACCTCGGCGATACGCAGCAGATCCAGGCGTCGCTCACACAGGGCGGCGGAACGATCCGCAACGGTACGCTATCGGTCGATACCTACACGCTTGCGGGCGGAATCCTCGCCAGCGATGCCTCCGTGGATGCAGGCACGGCGATCGATGCACAGGCGGGGGCGATCGATGGCGCACTGAGCGGCTCGGGCACGTTGACCAAATCCGGCAACGGCACTGTCACGCTCGGTGGAGCGAACAGTTACACCGGCGGCACCGTCGTCAACGGCGGTACACTGGCGCTGGCAGGTGCCGGGACTTTGGGCTCCGGCGACGGTACGACAACGATCAATGGCGGCACCCTGGACCTGGGCGCGGGCAGTCAGAGCCAGGCCACGCTCACGCAGGGCGGCGGAACCGTCCAGAACGGTACGCTCTCGGTCGGCACCTATACGCTGACAGGCGGAACCCTCGCAGGCAATGCGGCCATCGATGCCGACGATATGCTCGACCTCCGGTCCGGGAGCGTCGATGGCGCGCTGTCCGGCACGGCTGGGTTGATAAAGACCGGCTCCGGCGGCGTGATCCTCAAGGGTGCCAACAGCTATACCGGCGATACCGTCATCGATGACGGATCGTTGGTGTTGGCCGGCGCGGGCACCCTCGGTTCGGCCAGCGGTTCGACGGTCATCCACGGCGGCACGCTCGAC
>NZ_ALVC01000132.1:0-5685 GCF_000293195.2 Sphingomonas sp. LH128 | reverse complement strand
GGCAGGCCGACTTCGGCGGTGTCGGGCAGATGAGGGTGGCTGGTCGGCCATGTGATGCTGTCGATGGCGTAGAAATAACGGCTGAACATGTTGGTCTTTCTGTGTGAGGTGGCGGACCCTCTTGTCCGTCATCCTCAAGATACCTCTCTCGGCTGCTCGCCTGCATTATTCATCTTCATCGCCATCCTGGAAAGTGCCTGCATGCTTGAATCACCCGTCATGGAATGGTCGGAAGCGCGGTGCCAGATCGACGGAAAACCGAGCCGTTCGAGCGGACGAAGACGGGCAGGTTTCTAGAACGCCTACCATGTCCGCTCGCCGTTCCATCGGGGCTGTCGCCCGAGCATCAGGTTGGCAGCAGTCGAGCAGGCACCATCACCTCGTCGAGGTAGACTTGTCTTGCTCCATGAAGAACAGCGATCTGGGTCGGCACCCGTGGTGTCGAGCCAGTGAAGCTGTTCGCGGTGGGCGCGGACGGGACCGCCAGAGCGGGACCGGCAAGGCCGACGCCTCGAATGACAGCATGAACGTTCATGTCGAACGGTGCCGAGCTTCGCTCGTCCCCGGCCCGTTGGCACTGGTTGCCCCTTGCTGGCGCGGCACGAGGCCGCACCACCAAGCGTCGAACCAGCACCTGCGGGCAAGTTCATGTGGTCGAGGTCGAGGTCGAGGTGGACCAGCACCACTCTCGGCCATCATGTCCGCACTTATCTCTCCATTATTAGAGAGTTTCCTGCGGACACTCGCGCGGGATGATGAGAACGGCAGAAGGACACGTTGGAGCTTACCTCGCTTCGTATGGCGGCTTCGCCATCCATCAGGCAGAAGGTCTTGGTCTTGACGACTGGCAACGGGCCATTCAGTCCGCAGCGCCTTGAGCGGGCTTTTCGATGGAATGGGATGCGGCGAGCGGCTACCACCGAACATCGAAGATGCGTAGTCAAGGATACTGGACACCAATGAACCTGAAGGAATCGCTGTCCAAGGCCAAGACCGAAGAGGACGTTAAGGACGCATATATCAAGGCCCTCGGGCTCAAGCGCTACACGAAGGGCTTGGTTGATATTCAATCGGAAGAGATTTGGTTCGAAGCGAAGGGCAATCCAACTGCGCCCGTCGTCATGTTCGCCCAACTGCTGTTTTATCTGCGCGATGCCCGCAAAAGAGGGGAGCACATTCCCGCGTTCCTCGCGGTGATCGACCGAGAGAAGGCGGCGATCATGCTTACCGAACACGCCCTTCCCATTCTTGACGACAAGTCGATCGAGTGGCCGAAATCGGGATCGAAGGCAGGCAAGTCCCTAACCGCACAAGGTAATGCCCTAGCGGCGCAGGTCGCGCCCTACATCGAGACGCACTTCGTCGTCTACGATATTGCGACGCATGAGGCCGAGTTCAAAAAGGCCATTAAGGGCGCGATCACCGAAGGCAAGATCATCCGAACCCCGATCACCCCGGACAATCTCCGGCAGGTGTTCGATAAATGGGTGTCGATGATCGGGAGCGAACTCGGAGACGTAAGCGAGTCCGACTACGCCGTGCTGTTCTTCGCCGATATCATGCACGACGGGAAGAAGGCAGCGATGCGCGATCTTCCTGCCAAGCTCCTACACGATGACGAGAAGCCGGTCTTTGTGCTTAACGGTGAGACATACGAACTGGCGAGCCTCCACGGCTACCGCGCGTTCTGGGCGATCTACCACCGGCCTCCCGAGGAGGAATATCGCCGCTACCTACTTGAGCGCCGCGACAGCCTTCTTCCGATCGACGAGCGCAGCTTCAAGGGCGCTTATTACACCCCGCTCCACATTGTGGATAAGGCTTATGATGAGCTTACCCTAGTGCTCGGCAAGAACTGGCAGCGCAACTATATCGTCTGGGATATGTGCTGCGGCGTTGGCAACCTTGAAGTTAAGCACAGCAACTATCGCAACGTGTTCATGAGCACATTGGATGAGGCTGATATAAAGGTGATGCACGCCAGTCAAACGTGTGTGGGCGCTACCATATTTCAATATGACTACCTGAACGACGACATTACCGATTTCGGTGAGATCGACTATTCCCTTACGAACAAGCTCCCTCCGGCGCTGCGGCAAGCGATCTCCGACGCAAACAACAAGGTGGCAGGCGCGAAGAAGATTCTCGTCCTGATCAACCCGCCTTATGCGGAGGTGACCAGCGGCGGCAACACGGTGGCCAATCTGGAAGAGGGCACCAGCAAGGCGGGCGTGACAGCGACGATGGTAGCCAAAACTCTCATGGAAGGCTACGGTAAGGCGACCAACGAGCTTTTCATGCAGTTTGTCGGGCGGCTGCACAAAGAAGCTCCCGCCGTCACACTGGCGATGTTCAGCAAACTCAAGTATATCAGCACGCCCACGCTGAAAGAGTTTCGCAGTAAGTGGAAGGCCAAGTTTCTCGGCGGCTTCGCCGTTCACAGCCAAGCGTTCGATGGGCTGAAGGGTGACTTCCCGATTGGCTTCCTGATTTGGGATACGGGTAAGAAGCAGCCCATCAAGGACGTAGAGGTCTCCGTTCTCGATCGGTCGGGCAAGATTGTGGGGGAGAAGACCTTCATCAACTATGACGGCCAAGCGCTGTTGACGGATTGGGTTGCTCGTCCTCCCTCCAATAGCGATCAGGTCGTGCCGCTCAAGAATGCAGTGGTGCCTGCAACCGCCGCGAAAGATTTGCGGGGCACGCGATGGTCAGACGGCGCGATCGGTTGGCTCAACTGCGCGGGTAACGATCCACAGAATGCGGGATCGAAGACGATGCTGTTCTCATCGGGCTACGGCAGTGCTCGTGGCTTCTTCGTGAATGCCAAGAACGTGGGGCAAGCAGCAGTCGTTTTCGCCGTTCGCCGTCTCATCAAGCCGACTTGGTTGAACGATCGTGATCAGTTCCTCCAGCCGTCATCGGCACTATCTGACGCCTTCAAGAACGATTGCCTCGTGTGGATGCTGTTCAACGGGAGCAACTTGAGCGCTGGTGCGGACGGGCTGAAGTGGGGTGGCAAGGACTGGTCCCTGACCAACCACTTCATCCCGTTCACGGAGAAGGAAGTTGGCGCTTCGAAGGGCTTTCAATCCCACTTCATGTCCGACTACCTGTCCAAGCTGAAGCTATCGGCAGAGGCCAGGGCTGTGATGAAGGAAGGCCAGAACCTCTGGGCGCTCTATCATAAGTCGTCTTTTGGTCGGAGCATCCGCGACGAATACAAGCTCAATCGGTCAGACGCTGGATGGTTTCAGATACGCAACGCACTGGCGGCAAACAGCAACAACGTTACAGTGGACTTCGACCCTTTTCGCGACGCATACAAGGCTTTGAGCGACAAGCTGCGTCCCAAGGTGTTCGAACACGGGTTTCTGCCCGAGTGATCAGAAAGGCACTTCGTCATCAATCTGGCCCCATGAATAGGCATCCTTCGGCTTCGCCTCCGGCGGCAGCGGCGTGCCGCTGACCGGGAAAAGCTCTAACAGGTCATCCCGGTCCATAAAGATGATATGGCGACGGCTTTCTTGATCCAGCGTGGTGACGATCAGGTGTCGCGCCTGCTTGGTGATCTCGCCACCCGCGACGATGTAGACGTGATCCACCAGCACGTTCTTGTTAATGGCTGGATCGAACACCGGGTGGCCCAAGGCCATGCGAGCTTGGTTGACCAACTCCATCGCGTTGGCGTTGCTCCCCTTGGTGGCACCGGCTGCGTCCACCTTCCCCTTCTTCACTTGCACGCCGAAGTAGACGCTGTGCTGCGTCGGCAGGGTGAACTTCATCCACAGGTCTTTGCCAAACTCCATAGCCTTGTCCCGATGACCGGCCACGGTGATTCGCTCGAAGCCTAGCTGGCGAAGCAGTGGCAGCAGCACCTTGGTGGTAAGGTCATCCTCCGAACAGGTGTTCAGGTAGGTGTCCAAAAGATCGCGCGTCTCGCGTTCTTCCTTGGACAGCGGCCGCTTGAGGTTAGGTGACACCGATAGAGTATTGGTTTTGACGTGCCGCACGTAGCAGTTGCCGTCGTCGGCATAGAAGGCTTCGAAGCCTTCATCACGCAGCGCGCCATTCAGGGCGAGCAAGGCGTTCACTCGTGAGCGATCTTCATCCTTGCACTCGCTTGGGTTCATGAGGTGCTGGATAATGGTGGTGAAGCGAGCCGGGAGGGCATGAGCACCCGGCTTTGGATCGTTCAGTGCCTCACGCAGGCGATCGACCACCCACCATCTGCGCGTTCCACCGAACGTTTCATCGAACCCGCAATCCTCCATGAACTCTTGGAGTAGGGTGCCAGTCCGGTAGACGAAGTAGGTGGGCGTATCGCCACAGATCATGTCCGCAATCTTGCGGAGGGTGCCATTTCTAAACATAGCGCGACCATACGGGCAAGCGAGCCGTCAGGCTAATGACTTATAAGCGACGCGCTTCTTCCGAGAATGTTCGCCGGCCATTCAAGATCACTGCTAAATAAATCGGAGGAACGCGATGGATTGGAAGAAGTATCAGCAACGCCGCAGGGGTGAGTGCCACATAGACCTTAACGGTGAAGGTATCCTTGCCGAGTTCGAGATGGGCATCATCGAAACCGGGCGGCAGCGTGTATTCTCGGGCCACTACTTCAAGGCGCTCGGCCCGGAGGGTGAGGAGTGGTTGGGGGAGGATGCTTCCTCAATGCGGGCCGCGCTCCGCGCGCTCGATGAGGATGTTGGGCGCGACGGAGGCAGGCTGCTGTGTGCGGGTCTTCACCACGGTTTCCACGAGAGTGGTTTGAGCATGGACACTGGCTACGGCTACATTCACGGATACCCGAGAGCCGTTCACATGATGGAGCGTCCACGCCTGCTCGCCATCGACGAAGCGGCAGCGGCGGCGAGCACCCCCTCCGGTGCGGCGGAGGTGCTCGCGTCCATGCGCGAACGGATGCGCGATCAACCCTGACGGCCAGGCCTGGCCGTTAGGCAGCACGCTTCCGACGCTTCCGCTCGGCATCTAGCTTTCGACGATTCGCCTTGCGCCGCTCCTGTTCCTCCGGGGTTAACACGATCACCGGTCTTCCCCCTTGCGCCGCTGGCAACAGTCCGACGCCAAGCGGCACATGGCGCATCGTCGCCGCCACATACGGCAGCGTGTCGAAGTAGTCCTTGAGATAAGCTGCCTGTGCGCGGTTGAATACCCACAGGTGGACCGGCGTGCGATTCGCCGGATCGCGCACGCTGGTGCGGGTCACAAACTGAAGGATGGTCTCGAACTCGACGCTACGGGTCCAGATGACGGGGTCAAGGTGGAGTGCCGTCAGTAGACCCCGCAGATTGGACGAGGGCTTGGCCGAGTAGATCGCGGCTGCATGGCTGACGCCCATATGACGGTTCGTTCCGGCCTGACGCGGAGTGAGGTAGTCGTTCTCGGGCAATCCCAGCAGCGCCTTCGGCGTGTGCGCGGCGACTGACAGGATGCGAGCGTAGCGACAATCAAGATGAGAATCGGTTGTTGGGGTGTCGGTGAAGGGCGGAGGGCGTAGCCCGAAGCCCGTAGCCGAGACCCCAACAACCGATGGCCCTTTAATGGAGGAGCCGCAGATCGTCGGGGCCGACCCAATATTCATTGGCATATCCAGATTGGAGGGAGATGCCGTGAGTGCCGGGTTGCCAAGTCAACGATCATCAAATGAGGCTTTTCATGAAA
>NZ_ALVC01000131.1:0-2304 GCF_000293195.2 Sphingomonas sp. LH128 | reverse complement strand
ATCGCCAGCTTCTCTTCGTCGCTCCAGTGCCGGCGCCGTTCCACTCGAACGACCGCTCCGCCATCTCGGCGTGCGCTCATACGAGGCTCGTTTGACTGCTCGATATCCACTCGCAAGGCCTCCATCTGCCCTGCGAAATTCACGCCCACCCCAATCCGCACAAGGCCGGGTTCCGTCGGCGCTTACCTTTCTGCGTCAGGGTGTCCATTTGCATTTGGGGGTATTTTGTGGGGTAATCGCCTGACACCAGCAGGAGATACCCCCATGCGTCTCAAGGATCTGGAAGTTCGCCACGCGGCGCCGCACGACAAGGACTACAAGCTCGCTGATGGCGGCGGCCTGCATCTGCTTGTTCGGCCCAACGGCTCCAAGCTCTGGCGCATGAAATACCGCTTCGCGGGCAAGGAGAAGCTGCTCTCCTTCGGCGCCTACCCGAGCGTTAGTCTGGGCGATGCCCGGTTGGAGCGCGCCAAGGCCAAGATCGCTCTCGCCGAAGGGCTCGATCCGGGGACGGGCAATGATACCCGTAAAGGAAAGACCTTCGAGCAGGTGGCTCGGGTGTGGCACGCCAATCGTCTCTCCTGTCTTGATGACGCGCATGCGTCGCGATTGTTGCGGCGGCTCGAGCGGGATGCCTTCCCGGCGATCGGCGGGATCGACGTGCGCAAGGTCACCGCTGCACAAGTGCTGGAGATGCTGCGCAGGGTAGAGGCGCGTGGGGCGCTCGACGTAAGCTGCCGGATCAAGCAGCATGTGAGTCAGATCTACCGTTTTGCCATCCCGCAGGGGTGGGCTGAGACCGATCCGGCGCAGTACCTGACCGATCTGATGCAGCCCAAACCGCGTGTTCGGCATATGCCGCGCGTTGGCGTTGCGGAACCGCCCGCGCTTGTTCGTGCGATCGACCAGTACGATGGCGAGGAGAATCCTCGGCGCCGCGCAGTGACGCGGGCTGCACTGTTGTTCACTCTGCTAACCTGGGCCCGCACCACCGAAACGCGGCTGGCGCTATGGTCCGAGTTCGAGGGGCTGGACGGCGCCGATCCGATCTGGCGCGTTCCTGCCGAGCGGATGAAGATGGGGCGCGAGCATATTGTGCCGCTGAGCGCGCCCGTCGTTGCGTTGCTGGCGGAGGTGCGGAAATTCAGTATTGGTTCGCATGTCTTTATCGGCGACAAGCCGAGCCAACCGATCTCGCAGAACACCATGATTTACGGGTGCTATCGCATGGGATATCGCGGGCGGCAAACCGTCCATGGGTTCCGAGGCATCGCCTCGACGTGGGCTAACGAAGCCGAGTGCTACCGTTCCGACTGGATCGAAATGGCGCTGGCTCATGTCGAGCAAGATGATGTGCAAGGGGCCTACAACAGCGCTTTATATCTAACGCCCCGGCGCAGAATGCTCGCAGCTTGGGCGGAATACATCTTAGGTTTGAAAGCCGCTTAAAGCTCGTAACGCTAATTTGGTTGCCATTTAACCAAGAAATGGATCCGGAGACATGGCGCCTGCCGTCCGATCAAGCAATTGAATTACATAAATATATTGGATCACATTCTATGTCAAAACCAAAGATGGCAACCAACTTTGGTTGGGTTGCAGCGACATAACATGGTGCAGCATGGCAATGGGGCAGGGCGTTGTTTGCAGATGATGAGTTGTTGTGTTGGTTGTGGATAACCTGCAATTCGCTCTCTTTCATCGCCCCTTCATTCGACCATTTTGGCCGTGAACGGTCCTTCATGATGGTTGATGGGAACTACCGAGTCTGGTCGAGAACTGCCGGAAGAGCGGAACGTCCGCTGCTGAGGATCAAAATCTGGCGATGAGCGTACGGCATGGGTCGGTTCGGGCAAGGGCGAGCGCCGGATCGAGCGCCATTTTGAGCAGTCGGCTTTGTATTAATAATTCGAGAGGTTGCACCGTTTGGCCGCCTTTATCCTCTATAGGCTTCGAGAAATTCATGAGAGCGCAGGGCTTTGGCTGCTGGCGGGTTATTGGGGCAATATGCGAATGCCCCCATCATCGTCAGATTGTTGAGCGGACCGGCCGGACGATCAGCGTATTAACGTCCACATCCGCCGGCTGCTCCACCGCATAGGCGATGGCGCGCGCGATCGCGTCCGGGGTGAGCGCGATGGAGCGGAAATCGACCATGGCCTGCGCCGCGACCGGATCGGTGATCGTGTGGGCCAGTTCCGATTCCACGACGCCCGGCGCGATGATGGTGACGCGAATGTCGTCATGCTCCATGCGCAGCGCCTCCGAGATGGCGCGCACTGCATATTTTGTCGCGCTGTAGAC
>NZ_ALVC01000130.1:0-27845 GCF_000293195.2 Sphingomonas sp. LH128 | reverse complement strand
ACATGGGCAAAAGTGGCGGCCGGGGTCGCGTCCCAGATCTTCATATTGGTCATGACGCCGGTGGAAAGGCCGCGCTGCTCGGCATATTCGAGGAAGGTCTTGACCGGCACCACCGCCCCGGCCTGTCCCGTAGGCACGGCCGATACCATGGCGTTGTTGGTCTTGCGGCCGGTCATGATCGCCGTCATGCCCGCGCCGGAGTCCGTCACCCACTGGTTGAGCGACGAGGTATCGGACAAGCCTACATAGGGCATCGAATGAATGAACAGCGACTGCGGCTTGTCATTGGCGAGAATGCCGCCCGCATTGAGCGTGGGCAGGCCGCCCGCATCGCCGATGAACAGGATCACATTGCGCGCTTCCTGCGCCACGGCATGACTTGCGGTGCCGGAAAGCAGAAGCGCGGCGGCTCCTGCCAGAATGCGGCGGGTCGTTTGAAAGGCGGTCATTATCAAGCTCCTTGCTGATCGGGTAACGGCGCCGACTGGCGCAAAAGGATGAGGCGGGCTCGCAGGCCGGGATCGTTGTCCTCCAGTTCCAGCCGCCCGCCGTGGAGCGAGGCCACCGCGCTCGCCAGGCTGAGGCCGAGGCCGGTGCCCGGCGTGCTGCGGGCCGCGTCGAGGCGGCCGAACTTGCGCAGTGCCTCATCCCGGCGCGCGGCCGGAATGCCGCCCGCACGGTCGGCGACGCAGATATGCACTTCGGCGCCGACGGCCTCGGCCTCCAGCACGATCACGCCGCCCTCGGCGCCGTACTTGAGCGCGTTGTCGATGAGGTTTGCCAGAGCCCGCGCCACAAGAGCGCGATTGCCATGGACATCGAGGCCGGGCGCGCAGGCGCCGGTGATCTTCACCCCGCCGGCGCAGGCCAAGGGCTGGTATATCTCGCGAAGGTCCGCCAGCATCGCGCCCAGGTCGAACCGCTCGAACGTGCCGCGCCCCACGCCGGCTTCGGCGCGGCTGATCTCCAGTGCGCTTTCCAGCATGTGCAGGACGATGCCGACTTCGTGGGCGATGGCCTCGAACCGTGCGTGGGAGGCAGGGTCCGGCGATGCCGCCAGCGCCTCGGTCACCTGGATGTGGATGCGTGTGAGCGGAGAGCGCAAGTCGTGCGCCAGAGCGTCGGTCAGGGTGCGGTGTTCCTCCACCAGCGCCTCGATCCGGTCGAGCATGGCGTTAAGGGACGCCTTGAGGCGGTCCACCGGATCGCCGCTGCCGTCGGTTTCGGCGCGGCGGCGCAAGTCTCCGGCGCCGACATGCTCGCCGACGCGGGAGATCGTCTCGACCATGCGGTTCATCTCGCGCACCAGAACGATGCTGCCCAGCAGGCCGATCGGGATCGCCAGTGCCAGAGCCCCGGCAAGGCCGCGCAGCAGCGCCAGCTGCATCTGGATGCGGTTGTCGAGCAGCCCCCCCAGCAGCAGTTGCTCTCCGGTGGGATAGCGCGTAGTCAGGACGAGGAATTCTTCCCCCCGCACCCGGCCCAGCCGGTGCAGCAGGCTGGTCTGCCACTGCGCAGGCGCGCGCACGCCCCGGGGCCAGGCGACGATATTGCCCGCCAGCTTGCGCCCCCGCGCATCGACGAGCAGGATCGCGGTGTCGTCCTTGTATTCCGGCCCCGCCCGGTCGGCGACCGCCTTGCTCAGGTTGGGAATGCCACCCCGGTTGTAGTGGCTGAGCAGATGCCCCTGCTCATGCTCCAGCGGGCGCTGGAAGTTCGACAGCAGGATGCGGTCGGTCTCGAAATAGACGTAGAGCAGCGCCGGGACCGTGCACGCGAAGCACAGCGCCATGTACAGCAGCAGGAAACGGCCCGCAGTCGATCGCCAGGGTGCGCGCCGTCCGCGTCGGGGGAGGAGCGAGGCGAGGTTCACCGCGCTGCTCCCAGCCGGTAGCCGGCGCCGCGCACGGTGCGCAGCAGAGGGACGAGGCCGGGGCGGTCGATCTCCTTGCGCAAGTTGCTGACATAGACGTCGATCACGTTGGTGCCGGGATCGAAGTCGTAGTTCCACACCTTCTGGAAGATCATCGAGCGGGTGACGACCTGCCCCTGGTTACGCATCAGGAATTCGAGCAGCTGGATCGCGCGCGGCTGCAACAGAAGCACCTGTCCGGCGCGCTCGGCGCGGGAGGTGAGCAGGTCCAGCGTCAGATCCTCGCAAATCAGCCGGGTCGTTACTGCGGGCGAGCCCGCGCGGCGGCGGTGGACCACTTCCAGGCGGGCGAGCAGTTCGGGCATGGCGAAAGGCTTGACCAGATAGTCGTCCGAACCGGCACGCAGGCCGCGCACCCGCTCGTCCGTGGAGCCGATGGCGGACAGGATGATGACCGGCGTATCGCAGCCCTGTGCGCGCAACGTCTCCAGCAGGGTCAGGCCATCGATCCCGGGAAGCATCCGGTCGAGCACGATCGCGTCCAACTCGCCCGCCTGCGCCCGTTCCAGCCCGCACGGGCCGTCGGCCGCGCGATCGACGCGGTAGCCTTCCTGCTCGAGGCCGGAGGTGAGGAAGTCGGCCGTGGCCGGGTCGTCCTCGACGACAAGGATGGTCTTGGTCTTGCTCATGCTGGTCCGCTCTGCGGCGGGGAGACGCCTGCCGACGCCTCCCCGTGTCACGCTCAGAAGTTGACGCGCACACCCGCGAGGTAGCGGCGGCCGAACAGTTCATGTTCGATCGGGCGCGAATAGACGCCCTGGTAGCGGATGCCTGCCTCGTTGGTAAGGTTGTTGGCGTCGAGATAGAGCTGGACGTTCTCGTTGATCGAGTAGCGCACCGAGGCGTCGAGCCGCGCGACGTTGGCCCAGTAGGCATCGCCGATGATGTCGCCGCTGCCCAGCGAGTCCAGGTAGGCCTTCTGCCACTGGTAGCTGACCCGGGCGGAGAAGCCGTAGCGCTCGTAATAGCCCGAGATGTTGTAGATCACCGGCGAGGCGCCCGGCAGGTCGGTGGTGCGGCCATCCGGCGTAGTGGCCTTGGAGTCGTTGAGCGTCAGGTTGGCCTGAACGCCGAAGCCTTGCGCCCAATCGGGCAGCCCGGCCGCGCGGGCAAGGCCCTCGAACGGCTGCGAGAAGGCGAACTCGAGCCCCTTGATGTGGCCGCCACCGCCGTTCGCGACGGTCGAGTACCGATAAGCGGAGCGATCGACGCCCGCCGTGTTCAGCACGTCCGATCCGAACGTCGGCAGTTCGACGTCGTAGAGGATGTCCTGAAGGTCCTTGTAGTAGCCGCCCACCGAGAAGAACCCGCGCGAGGGCATGTACCATTCGAAGTACAGGTCCACGCCCTTGGCGCGCTCGGGCTTGGCCTTGGGGTTGCCGCCCGAGACGACCTGGTCGACGTCGCTGTACGAGAAGTTGGGGCGCATCTCGTCATAGTTCGGGCGGGCCGCGCCGGTGTTGCCCGAAAGGCGCAGCTTCATGTCGCGGTTGATGTCCCAGTTGATGTGGATGCTGGGATAGACCGAGGTGAAGCTGTTGGACACGCGCGTCGGAGTCCAGGCGCCGCCGATCGACGACAGCGCCGAGCCGGTGTTCCGGATATGCTCGAGGCGGGCGCCGTAGACGATGTTGCCCCAGTCGAAGTAGGTCGTGCCCATGGCGTAACCGGCGATGACTTCTTCGGAGACGCGGTAGTTGTTCTGTTCGCTGGTGTTCTTCTGGATCTGCGAGGCCCCGGCGGCGACATACTTGTCGAACAGCGCTTCGCCGAGGTCGCTGGAGAAGTATTTCCAGCCGTAGCCCATCGGCAGGTTGCCCTTGTAGGGCGTGTCGATGCTGATGTCGGCCTGCTTCGGGCTGGTCAGCCCGGCAGCGGCGAGCGTTGCGGCGGTCACTTCGACGACGGTGCGGGTGGAGGTCTTGGTGCGCTTGTCGTATTCGCCGCCGAACTGGAACACGGTATCGGCGCCGAACAGATCGAGGTTGTGCTCGATATCCAGCTTTGCGGTATAAGCGTTGGTGCGATCGAGCTGGCGATTGCGCGTCATCGACAGGAAGTTCAGCTCCGTCGGCGAGATGTAGGGGCGCGATGCTCCGGCGCTGTAAGTGCCGTCCGAATTGAGCACCGTATTGTACAGCTGGACCTTCGACAGGTTCGGATCGGTGAAGTCGTACACCAGCGTCGGGCGCTTGGTGAAGTCGGTGGGGCTGCTTCACGAAGAGCCGAACGGCGGCTTGCTGCGGTCGTCGGCGCGGGTGTAGTTGAGGCGCCACTTGACCTTCCACGTGTCCATCTCATGCTCGCCCGCGAGCGTGTTGGTGAAGATGCTCTGGCGCGAGGAGTTGGAGTTCAGCGTGCTCTCGATCTCGGCCCCGTAGAGGGTGCCCTGCATCGGCGTGTTGCCGGTGCGGATGTCGGCATAGCCGGTGGTCTTGCCGACCGTGCTGCTGCCGGTCTTCTTGGCATCCTGATCGAGGTCGAAGACCCATGCGTTGCGCAGTTCGTCATCGCGGAACTGGCTGTAGATGGTCGAGAAGAACACCCTGTTGTCGCTGTCCGGACGCCATTCCAGACGGCCCGAGAACGACGTGTTGCTGCGCGTCAGGCGATAGAGCTTGTTCTGCGTCTTCGAATTCCAGATCCGCTCCTCGCCGCCCTCTTCCTGATCCTCGGGCGAGATTTCCCAGGAATTCTCGAAGTTGTCGGTCACCATGTCGCGTTCGTAGCGCGAGGCGCCGATCAGCACGCCGATGGTGTCGTTGGCAAAGCGATCGGACAGGAAGCCGCTGACGTTGTACTGCTTGCCCTGCCCCAGGTCGTTGTAGCCGTAACCCGCGTCAAGCGCGCCCTTGAGCCCGGGATAGTCGAACGGGCTGCGCGTCACGATGTTGATGTTGCCCGCCACGGTCTCGCCCGGCATGTCGGCGGTCACGGCCTTGCGGATGATCGTCTGGCTGGCGATCGAGGACGGGATCGTGTCGAAGCGCGTCTCGCGCCCGGCAGGGCTGATGACGTTGACCCCGTCGAAGGCCATCGTGGTCCAGCTGGCCGGAGAACCGCGCAGGCTGATGTAGCGCTCCTGGCCCTGGTCGCGCCCGACGCTGACGCCCGGCAGGCGGCTGACGGCGGCGGCGATGTTCTGGTCGGGGAAGCGGCCGACGCTGTCGGCGGCGATGACGTCGACCAGCGAGGTGGACGAACGTTTGAGCTGGAGCGCTGCTTCCTCGGACTCGGCGATCGGGCGGCTGCCGCTCACGACGATGTCGTTCGCAGCATCCACCGCGCGGGGCCTGAGCGCCACGCGGAGGTCGGCGACGCCGGCCTCGACCGACTGGTGACCGGTCTCGTAGCCGATGTAGGTGATGCTCAGCTGCTGGGTGCCTGCCGGCACGCGCTGCAGGGTGAAACGGCCGTCGCTGTCGGTGACGCCCACGATATCCGAACCTTCGATGCGCACTTCGGCGCCGCACAGGAAGTCTCCCGATGCGTTCACCACCACGCCCGTCACGCGTCCCTCCGCGCGCGCGGCAGTCTCGGCCTGCGCCTGCGCGGCTGCAGAGGTCAGCGACAGACCCGACACGACGACCGCCGCCATCGCGACACGCAGATGAAGACGACACTTTGAATTGTTCAGAAAAATGGACACGACAAATAGCCCCCTTTTTCACAATTCGATGAATTGTGAATTTGAATAAAATCACTCGTTCATGAAGGCATCGCCCGCACCTGCGGGATCAGCCGTATTTTTGCCCCATTTACTTCTTTGCACACCGCGAATTCGTCGCGGCGCACCATCACCGTGGATCGTCGAGACGGGGCACTAGGCAGACCGATTTGCGCTTCTGTGACAGTCGCGAACATTAGGGAAATTTAAGAATCGACTATTGCAGCCCCTGTTATGCCGATCCCGGGCCGATCGAAGACGGCACCGATACCTCGAGGACCGGGGACCGTCTCCGAACCGTCACAAAGCCCGCATACCCGCAGCCCGGCCACTCAAGGGAACTTTCACATGACGAACCACACGCCGCACTCGCGCCCCATCGGCGCCGTGCTTGCCATCGCCGCCGGGCTGACGCTTTCCGGCCCTGCCCGCTCGGCGCCGGAACAGCCGCAAATGACGGTGGAGCGCGTCGTCATGCTGATGCGCCACGGCGTGCGCCCCTCGACCAAGTTTCCGGCCACGCCCGCAGGAACGACCAAGGATGCCTGGCCCAGCTGGTCCACCGCAGCCGGAGACCTGACGCCCCACGGCGCCGAGGGCATCCGCCGCCTAGCCGCCTACGACCGCGATCTGCTGACGCGGCAGGGGCTGCTTCCGGCAACCGGATGCGCCGATGGCGGCGCTATCAGCGCCTGGGCCAGCGGCAGTTCGCGCGCGATCAAGACCGGCCTCGCCTTCGTCGAGACGCTGCAAGCCGGCTGCAAGGTCAATCTGGATCACCCGGCGAACGAAGACGAGGAGGACCAGTTCCACCCCGATTCCGCGGCGACCGCGCTTGATGGCGACCGCGCACTGGCAGCGTCGCAGGCGCAGTTCCCGTCCGGCGGACTGCAAGGCGTCATCGCCGCACGCAAGGGCGACTTCGCCACCCTGCAGCGCATCGTTGGCGTGCCGGTCAATCCCGCCTCCACGCTCAAGGCCACGCCGGGGGACAAGCCCGACCTCAAGGGCGGCCTCTCGTTCGGCTCGACGGCCGGACAGACAATCCTGCTCCAGTATCTGGAGGGCATGCCGATGGCGCAGGTCGGCTGGGGCCGCGCGAGCAAGGCGGACATCCGCGCCATCCTGCGCTTCCACCCGGTCAAGTTCCAGTACGAGACCCGCCCCGCCTATGTCGCCCAGCGCCTTGCCGCCCCGATCGTCACACGTATCGTCGATGCCCTGTCGGGCACGGGCGGGCGCCTGACGCTGCTGTTCGGGCACGACACCAACATCGCAGCACTCGGCGGGTTCTACGACATGCACTGGACCATGGCCGACTACCCGCGCGACGACATCGCGCCCGGCGGCGCCATCGGTTTCGAGCTTGTGCGCGACCGGGCCGGCCGCCGCTTCGTCCGCGCGTTCCAGCAGGCGCAGTCGATGGACCAGTTGCGCGCGCTGAACCCGCTGACCCGGGCCGCGCCGCCCAGCCGCAGCTACCTGCAAATCCCGGGCTGCGGCTCACGCAAGGCCCTGTGCGATCTGGCGACGTTCGAAAGGATCACGCGCGAGCGACTGGCGAAGCCCACCGACTGATCTTCGAGTCCGGTATCAGACCTTGGATTTTATCTGATGCCGGACCAGCGACGCCCGCGCCACTGCAACACCGCTGTCATGCGGGGGTCTTAACCAAATAGCTATCCTGCCAGGAGATAGCTTGACGTGAACGCGACTGTAACGGCCCACACCCATGCCCGCCCCGATATGGAAAAGGGCCTGGGAATCGCCGGGCAACTGGGCTTCGGCGCGGCGATCCTGGCGGCGATCGTCTATGTCGCCTACAGCGTCTATGCCGACGCCAGCGCCTCGGGCATGGCCGCCATCGCGCTGCTGCCGTTCCTGCTGCTCTTCTTGGCGCTGCTCATCGCGCTGGGCTTCGAGTTCGTGAACGGGTTTCACGATACCGCCAATGCAGTCGCCACGGTGATCTACACCAATGCCATGCCCGCCAATGTCGCGGTGGTGTGGTCCGGGTTCTTCAATTTCCTCGGCGTCCTGCTGTCCACCGGCGCGGTGGCTTTCGGGATCGTCTCGCTGCTGCCGGTCGAGCTGATCCTGCAGGTCGGCTCCAGCGCGGGCTTCGCGATGGTCTTCGCGCTGCTGATCGCCGCGATCCTATGGAACCTCGCCACCTGGTGGCTGGGCATTCCCTCTTCCAGTTCGCACACGCTGATCGGCTCGATCATCGGCGTCGGCGTCGCCAACGCGATGATGCACGGCAAGAGCGGCACCGCGGGCGTGGACTGGAGCAAGGCGACCGAGATCGGCCAGGCGCTGCTGGTCTCGCCGCTGGTCGGCTTCGGGCTGGCCGCGCTGCTGTTCCTGGCGATGAAGGTGCTGGTCCGCAACGAGGCGCTCTACCAGGAACCCAAGGGCGATACCCCGCCGCCGCTGTGGATCCGCGTGCTGCTGATCTTCACCTGCACCGGCGTCAGCTTCGCCCACGGCTCGAACGACGGACAGAAGGGCATGGGCCTGATCATGCTGATCCTGATCGGCACCGTGCCCACCGCCTATGCGCTGAACCGCGCCGTGCCGGAAAGCTACACGCAGGAATTCCACGTCGGCGCCGACAAGGCCTATGCCGCGCTCGGCGGCGGCACGACGCCGACCATGCGCCCCGCCGAAGCGCGCCGCGCCGTCACCGCCTATATCGCCGACAAGACCTACAAGCCCGAGACCACGCCCGCGATCGCTGCGCTGGTGAAGGACATCGATCGCCAGGTCGACGAATACGGCTCACTCGCCAAGGTCCCCGCCGCCGCGACCGAGAACGTGCGCAACGACATGTATCTCGCGTCCGAAGCCATCAAGCGGCTTGCCAAGGATGACACCGCAAACCTCGACGACACGCGGATCGAGGCGGTGAACGGCTTCAAGAAGTCGCTCGATGCGGGCACCCGCTTCATCCCCACCTGGGTCAAGGTGGCAGTGGCTTTCGCGCTGGGGCTTGGCACCATGGTCGGCTGGAAGCGTATCGTCGTGACGGTGGGCGAGAAGATCGGCAAGTCGCACCTCACTTATGCGCAGGGCGCTTCGGCCGAACTGGTGGCGATGGGTACGATCTTCGCGGCCGACCATCTCGGCCTGCCGGTATCGACCACGCATGTGCTGTCCTCGGGCGTGGCAGGAACCATGGCCGCCAACCGGTCGGGCCTGCAAATGAGCACCGTGCGCAACCTGCTGATGGCCTGGGTGCTGACGCTGCCTTGCTCGATCCTGCTGGCGGGCGGCCTCTACGCGGTATTCTCGATGGTCTTCTGACGGGCCGATACCCTCGCTTCGCCTGCACGGCCCCGGGGCGGCTTGACGCAGCCCCGGGGTTCGTTCGTGACGGCAGGCAGTCTCGCCTCGACCGCCATCGCGACAAGAATGACCGACGAACCGCCTTAACGGACGTTTTCCTCGTCGATCTTCTTGCCATGCACATCGAACGCTTCCATCGTCACGTGCTTCCCGTCGACGCGGAACTTGGTGTAGGCAAAAGCCGCAAGCGCTTTCTTGGTGATGCCCGGCTCGGGCCAGTCCACCTTCTCCAGCGACGCCCCTGCGCTGCCGGTCACGAAATAGTGAATGCCGTTGGCCTGAGCCCGCTGGTAGTTGTGCTCGTGACCGTTGAGCACGATCGCGTTGTACTTCTCGATCAGCGGCACCCATTCACGCTGGATGCGGAAACTGCGGTCGCGGCGCTTGTACGCAGTGGCCGTATGGACCGGCAGATGGAACGCGACGAAGATGTTGTCGGCGCCCTTGTTGGCCTCCAGATCTTCCTTGAACCAGGTCAGTTCCTCCTGCCAGAGCTTCTCCTGCTCGCTCTCCGTCGACTTGCCCGCCTGGGCCAGCCGCACCCGGTCGTACTCGCTGTCGAGCACGATGAAATGCGATGTTCCCCAGTTGAACGAATAGTAGGTCTTGGGCTGGTTGAACATGTCGTGGACCAGCGGGGCATTCGCCTCGTGGTTACCGTAGACGAGCGCAACGTTGGTCTTGCGCATGAGCGGCGCGGTGATGCGGAAGAAGTCGAACCACTCCTGCTGGTCCGGGCCGGTCTGGATGGCATCGCCCAGATGCATCACGAAATCGGGATCCTCCTTCGACATCGTCGCGATCATTTGCGAATGGATGTCGTCGCCATTGGTCTTGTCCTGCTGCTCGATCGTATTGGACACGTTGCCGTTGCGCGATTCCGCATACATCAGGAATTCGAACGGCTGGCCGACCAGCGGCGGTGTCTTGAACTTGCCCTTGCCGGCCGGCCCGGCGTCATAAGTATAGACGGTGCCGGGCTTGAGATGCGTGAACGTGGTCTTGCGCACCTCGACGGGGAAGCTGGACTGCACCTCCGTACCCTGCCGCACGGTCACGTCGGCGCCCTTTTCCAGCCACGATACGGTGACCGAGGCCGAACTGGTGTTGAGCATGACAGGCGAAGTCACGAAAGGACCGGAGACCTCGGGGTTGCGCGTCTCCTGCGCGGATGCCGCCGTTGCCAGCACGGCCGCCATCGGAAGGGCGGCATGGAACCAATGCATCTTCATGGGTAATCTCCTGAGATAATGTGATGTCTTGAAAAGCGTCCGGCGGGTTGCGTTCACCCCCGGTCAGAAGTTGAAGCGGAAGCCGCCTTCGTAACGCTGGCCGTAGCGGGCGAATTCGACCGGCCGCGATGCATCGCCGGCGTAACGCCTCAGCGGGGCGTTCAGGATGTTGGCGACATCGAAGTACACTTCGAGGCGGTCGTTGATCGCGTAGCGGCTCGAAAAGTCGAGTTGCCGATCCGCTGCGAAATAGAGGTCTCCCCCTTCGGCGGCGCTGGCGATCGCATCGACCCATGGCGAGCGGTACTGGTAGTTCAGGCGGAGCGAGACACCCGACATCTCGTAGTAGCCGCCCACGTTGTAGATCAGCTTCGAGGCGCCCGGGAACTGCACCGAGCGACCGTCGGGCGTATTCGCCTTGCCGCGATTGACGGTGACATTGGCCTGCACGCCGAAGCCGCCCATCCAGTCGGGCAGTCCGAGCGCCTGCGTGTAAGGCTCCAGCTGCTGCTGGAACACGCCTTCGATGCCGTAGAGTTCGCCGCTGCCGCCGTTGAGTGTCGTCGAATAGACGTAGCCCGAACGATCGACGCCGCCGCTGTTGAGCGCGGTGCTGTTGAAGATGCCGGTCGCGGAGAACAGGACGCCGTCGAGCTTCTTGTAAAAGCCGCCGAGGCTGATGAAACCTTGCGGCCTGGTGTACCATTCGAAGTACAGGTCCACCCCCTTCGCGCGCTCCGGGCGGGCCTGCGGGTTTCCGCCCGAAACCGTCTGGCCGGTGTCGCTATAGGTGAAGTTCGGACGCAGGATCGAGTAATCGGGACGCGCCGCGCCGGTGTTGAGCGAAAGGCGCAGCACCTTGCTGGAATCCAGGTTCACGTTGGCGTGCAGGCTGGGGAACACCAGCGTGCGGTCGTTACCCGCGAGGATAGGGGTGGACACTCCCGCCAGCGTCACGAATGCGCGGCCCTCGTTGCTGACCTTCTCCACCCGCGCACCCGCGACCACATTGCCCCAGTCGAACGTCGTCTTGAGCATGGCGAAGCCCGCGAGAACCTCTTCGCTGACCCGGTAATAGTTGGCGGTATTCGGCGCATAATCGCCCGCCGCTTCCGCTTTCGCCAGATTCGCAAGCAGGGTGTCGAGATCGAAATACCGCGCCTGATAGCCGACCGACAGGCCACCGTCATGCATGCTGTCGGTCAGCGCCGAGGCGTAATCGGTGGTTATCCCGGCTGCGGCCGCCTGCGCCGTGGACAGCTTGAGGCTGCGTTCGCGGGCGATCTTGGTACGGCGATCGTATTGCCCGCCGAACGTCAGCACGCTCTCGTGGCCTAGCAGCGACAGATTGCGCGAGAGGACGAGCTTTCCAGTGTAAGCGTCGGTCACGTCCTTCGCCTTCAGGCCCGACAGGCCCGTCAGTGTGAGCGGATAGGCGCTGACGTCGGACACCGCCCCGCCCTGCGACAGGACACCGCTCGTCGAGCGCTGGGTGGTGTACAGCGACAGGCGCGACAGCAAGGGGTTGGAATAATCGTAGCCCACGGTCACGCGGCTGCCCGCGCCCGCACCGTTGGTGCCGAAGGCGGGCGTCGCATACGTCATCGTGTTCGGAATGCTGCGATCGTCGAGCGCACGGGTATAGTTGGCCCGCCACTGCACGTTCCAGTCGCCGATCTCGTGGTCGCCGCCCAGGGTGTTGGTGCTGACGCTCTGCAGGAAATCCTTGTACGAAATGCCGATGGTCAGCGGGATGCCGTAGACAGTTCCGGCCTGCGGCGTATTGCCGGTGCAGATGTCGGCATAGCCGGTGGTGCCCGCAGCAGGCGGGGCGATAGCGGCGCAGGCCGTAGTCCCGGTCGGCAGGCGGCTTTGCTGTTCGGCCATGTTGAAGACGAAGCGGTCGCGCGCCTCGTTCTCCGTCAGCGCGGTGTAGACGGCGGAGGCGAACAGCCGGTGACGATCGTTGATGCGCCAGTCGACCCGGCCGCTGCCGGACCAGTTGGTATTGGTGAAGCGATAGAACTTGTTCGTGCTGGTCGCCGCCCAATACCGGTCCTGCGAACCCGGGCGGGTATCGCGGGCCACCTGCGCCCAGGTATTCTCGAAGTTGTCGACTAGGAAACTGCGGTGATAGTACGTGCCGGACAGCACTACCGCGATCTCGCCCACGCCGGTCTGAAAGCGATCCGACACCGTGAGTGACGTGTCCACCTCACCTTTGTTGCCGATCCGCTGGACGCCGCCGCCCAGCTTGCCTGCGACGTGCAGGCCGGGGAAATCGAAGCCCGAGCGGGTCACGATGTTGATATTGCCCGCGACGGTTTCGCCGGTCATGTCCGGGGTGACGGCCTTGCGCACGACCACCTGCGAGGCGATCGCCGCAGGAATGGTGTCGAACAGCGTCTGGCGTCCACCGGGGCTGATCACGTTGATCCCGTCGAACGACACCGTCGTCCAGTTCTTCGGTGCACCGCGCAAGTTGAGATAGCGGGCGCGGCCCTGATCGCGCTGGATGGCGACGCCGGGAATACGGCCGAGTGCCTGCGCCATGTTCTGGTCCGGCATGCGGCCGACCGAGTCCGACGCCACGACGCTGACCAGCGAATCCGATGCGCGCTGGCGGGCTAGCGCCGCAGCCTCGGATTCGGCGATGGGGTGCGCGCCGGTAACGACGATTTCCGCGGCTTCGGGCTCGACGCTCTCAGCCTTCGGGCCGGAAGCCGCCTCTCCGTCGTTTCCCGCCGCGAGCACGACGACGCTGCCGCTGTCCGAGGCCACCACCAGGCCGCTGCCCTCGATCATGCGGGCGATCGCCGCGCGGGTTTCCATCTGCCCCTGCACCGCATGGCTGCGGAAGCGGCGGGTCACCGCGTCCGGCGCGACGATCTGGATATCGGCCTGATGGGCCAAGCGCGACAGAGCCGTGCCCAGGTCCTGTGCCGGGATGTTGAAGTTTCTTACTTGCGCAAGCGCAGGCATGGCGATGGTCAGCGCGGCGATACCGATCCCCGCCGCCAACCAGGACTTCGATGTCATGAACTGTCCCCTTCACGCGCAGCGATCTGCTGCCCACGTGAAGAAGAGTTCAGGGAAATCGCTTCCCGCCATCCACCCCGGAAAAAATCATCAACGGCCCGGGTTCACTTCCGCCGGATCAGCACCGAACCGTCGCCGGACACCGCTTCCAGCCCCAGGCTGAGCGCGGCGTCGCGGGCGAAGCCGACCGGATTGTTGATCGAATAGACCCCTGAAACGCGCAAGTTCGCCACGGCGGCATCCTGCAACTCTATCCGGGTTTCGGAATAGCGGCCGAACTCCTGCGCCGCCTCGCGCAGGGAGAGGCCGTTCATGTCGACCATGCCCGAGGTCCATGCCGAAACCTGTTCCAGCGCATAAGGCGAAAGCGCCTTTTCGACGATCGCGCCGCCATCATCCAGATGGAGCATCCGCCCGGCCGTCAGGCGGTTCGCAAGCATCTTGCCGGCGCGAACGACCTCGACGATCCCTTCGGACACCACCACGCGAGTACCCGATCCGGAATTGCGCCAGACGGAAAAGCTGGTGCCGATCGCCCGGACGGTGACATCGCCCGCCAGCACCAGGAAAGGACGAGCGGCATCCTTGATGACGTCGAAGCGCGCTTCGCCGTCCAGCAGTTCGACCTTGCGCACGGCGCTGTCGAAAGCCACGGCCACCTCAGTCGCGGTGTTGAGGGTCATCGAGGATCCGTCGGCGAGCGGGTGCCGCTGGATCACGCCCTTGCCGGTGGACACCCGGCTTTTCTGCGTGAGCACGGCATAGGAAAGACCCGTACCCACCACGGCCAGCGCCATCGTGCTGCCGCCGATCAGCATCTGCCGTCGATCCATGCCGAACGACGGCATCCGCCATGTCCGGCCCCGGTCGGGATCGAACGCAGGTCCCAGCGCGGCGGCCTTGTCCAAATAGAGATTCATCGCGCTCGCACGCGCCAGTGCCCCGGCGTGGCGGGGGCTTGCCGCCATCCATGTATCGAGAGCATGTTGATCATCCGGGCTCAGCGGAGCCCGGTCGATCCTGGCCACCCAAGCCGCAGCAATTTCATCAATGGCGTTCGGAGGAGGAGCCACCAACGACCTCTCCCCATGCCGGGTCCGCGATTCGATCATCTCCCAATGATGTCGCCAATCGCCGGTTTCCGCCACGTCCAATCGCTCCGGAGAGCAATATGATCGCCTTTGCCATATGTTTTTCCACGGTATTTTCGGAAATACCCATCTCCGCCGCAACCTGCCGCTGCGACAGACCATGCAACTTTCGCAGCACGAAGGCCTGCCGGCACTTGAGCGGCAGTTGCTCGATCATGGCGCCGAGCCGCTTCAGTTCCTGACGATCGGCCACCACCACCTCGGGGCCAGGGCGATCGCAAGGAACCTGAAGGCTTTCGGCTTCCGCGAACCGATCCATCTCGACGACACGGCCCTTGCGCAAGCTCTTGAGCATCACCGATTTCGCTACGGTGAACAGATAGTTGCGCGGCGCCGCAATATGATCGACGGCCTGCATACCGGCGAGAATTGCGTAAGATTCCTGGACCACGTCATCGACATCCGAAGGCGGCAGACGCGTGGCGAGCCAGCGGCGCAAGTCCGGTTCGTGCGGGATGATCTCCCGCGCGATCCACTGCATCCGGGAGGGAGAGAAGACAGGCATGGGCGCCGCCTATCGGCTCGATGTGACAGGGGCGCTACGATCGCGGCATTGACACCGCAAAACCATGTGATGCCGAGCGGTCTGAACGGCAGCGCCGTTGCCCGGATATTGCCGCAAGCGATCAGAATGCGATGACGTCAGGTCGGATTATCCATGCAAGGCACAGTGATCGCGTTCTAGACGTCCATATCGGAACGATCTTGCGCATGGACCCGGCAAACGAGACGTCCGTGCCCATGGAACGTCGCTTCCCAGCATTGGCCTGTCGCGACCTCGTGCACGCCGGTCACGGCCCCTGTCGATACGAACTGCCCCTTGCGAAGCGGCATGCCGAATGCGTGTAGCTGCTCGAGGGCAAAAGCCATGGCAGCCATCGGACCTCCGGGCAGCGCCGAGGCTTCGGCGGTCCTGACCTCGCTGCCGTCGACCGAACTGGTCACGGTAACATCGTCGAGCATCGGACCGGGCATCAGCGTCGTGAGCGGCCCGACGATCTGCCCCGCGTTGTTGCCGAAGGCGGCGATCGACGCCGTGGTGGGCAACGCCCCGATCCCAGTTACGGGACTGCCCGCGAGTTCGATGCCGGTGTGAATGGCACCGACGAGTTCCGCCGCGCCCGCGCGCGTCCACGCCGCGACGTGCGGTGGCTGGTCGGCGCTGGCGAAGGCCACCAGTTCTGCCTCGAACGCGCCGCTTCCATCCGGGATCAGACGAAACACGCTCGTTCGGCCATCCTCGACATGGACGACATCGCGCGCGAACACCGGCCCTATGAAGCGATCGACGCCGTAGCGTTCGCTCAAGCGGGCGTCGAGGCGACCGACTTTCCAGCCCGCGATCGCATCATCCCATCCCTCTATGGCGCAGCGCTGGATGGCATAGGCCGCATCGAGCGTGTCCGGCACGGCCTCCGGAAACAGCGGCAGGGCTACCTGCCGCCGCCGCGCATCGATGAGCGCGGCGGCGATGCTGCGAACCTGCGCGAGGGCTGCCACGCTCAACGCGTCCACTGCACCGAAAGCGGCAGCACGCGCGACGATCCGCCGACGAAGGCCTTGTAGGTCCCGTTCTCGACCTTCCAGTCGTTCGCCGCAGTATCCCATATCCGCAAGTCGGCGTCCGTCAGGTCGAACGAGATGCGCTGGGTCTGGCGGGGCTTCAGCTCGACGCGCTCGAAACGCTTCAGCTGGCGCTGCGGCTCGCCCGCGGCCTGCGGGAACGCGAGGTAGAGCTGCGCGATTTCCGCGCCCGCCACCTTGCCCGTGTTGCGCACGGTGAAGCTGACCCGCCAGCCCTTGTCTGCCTTGACCAGCTTCATGCCGCCATAGGCGAAACTGGTGTAGGAAAGGCCGTGGCCGAAGGGGAACAGCGGTTCGATCGCCTTGTCGTCATACCAGCGATAGCCGACCAGCAGGTCCTCGCTGTAATGCGCCTCTAGGTTTTTGCCGGGGAACGTCGCGAAGGTCGGGTTGTCCTCGATCCGCCTGGGGAACGTGACCGGCAGCTTGCCCGATGGGTTGGTGCGGCCGGTCAGCACGTTCGCTTCTGCGTTGCCGACCTCGCCGCCCAGGAACCAGCCCTCGACAATCGCCGAGACCTTGTCCTTCCACGGCATCTCAACCGGCCCGCCGGTGTTGAGCACGACGATGGTGCGCTGGTTCGCGGCCGCGACCGCTTCGACCAGCTTGTCCTGCTCGCCGTAGAGCTTCAGGTTGGGACGATCGGCCTCCTCGCTTTCAGAGGTCACCGAGCTGCCGACGAACACGATCGCCGCATCCGCGCCCTTCGCCGCCTCGACCGCCTGCGCGATGGAGCCGACCGGCTGCTGGATGCCCAAGCGATAGGCCAGGTTCCAGTGCCGGGCGGGCATGAAGTCCATGCGGAACGGATAGGCGCGGCCGGCCTCCAGATGCACGCTGGTCCGGCGCTCCCGCCAGCCGAAGCCGCCGAACAGCGGCGAGGGCGAGTTGGGCTGTGACGGCGCGATGACCGGCTTGCCGTCCACCCACACGCTGGTGTTGCCCCGGTCGATCATGCTGAAATCATAGTCGCCGGTGGTGGGCGGCCAGAAGTAGCCGGTCCACTGCATGACGACCTTGTTCCCGGCATCCTCCGACAGTTCCGGGCCGAAGTAGAAGCGCATGAAGACGTCGTCGGTCATCGTGCGCACCGGGGCGCCGTCCATGCTGCCGCTGGTCCACAGCTTCTGCGTCAACCCCTGTTCGTGGCGGTCGGCGGTGGTCGAGAACATGCGCGGGTCGGCCATCGCCGCGAAGCGATCGTTGGTGACGCCGATGGCGTGATCGATCCGGGCCTTGGGCAGCGCCGCCCTCAGCCCTTCCAGCGGCGTGGTGACGCGGATGGCGGTGACTTCGGAACTGCCCCCGCCCTGGATCATGCGGGCATCGGCGTTCGGGCCGATCACCGCGATCCGGCGGATCTTGGCCGGATCGAGCGGAAGCGCATGGCCGTCGTTCTTGAGCAGGGTGATCGCCTGCTCGGCGGCAGCCAGCGAAGTGGCGCGGTGTTCTACGCTGTCCACCTTGTCCTGCGGCCGCAGTGTCCAGCCGTCCATCCGGCCCGAGCGAATGATCAGGCGCAACATGCGCGACACCGAATCGTCGAGCGTCGCCAGGGACACGTCGCCGCGTCGCACCGCCGCGACCATGTCCTTGCCGAAGAACTTGGCCGGCGCGGGCATCTCGAAGTCCAGTCCGGCATTGATGGCAGGCGCGGTGGAATGGGTTGCGCCCCAGTCCGAAATGACGACGCCGGGATAGTGCCAGTCGCCCTTGAGGACATCGCGCAGGAGCCACTTGTTCTCGGTCGAATAGAAGCCGTTGACCTTGTTGTAGGCCGCCATCATCAGCCCCGGGTCGGTTTCCTTCACCACCGCCTCGAAGCCGGGCAGATAGACCTCGCGCAGCGCCCGCTGCGAGACGATGACGTTGACGGTCTGGCGATCGGTTTCCTGGTTGTTCACCGCCAGATGCTTGGCGGTGGCCATGACGCCGGTGGACTGGAGGCCCTTGACCCAGCCCACTGCCATGCGGCCGCTGAGGTAGGGGTCCTCGGAATAATATTCGAAGTTGCGACCGCCCACCGGCACGCGCTGGATGTTGAGGCCGGGGCCCTGGACGATCGAATAGTCGAGCGCGCGAGCTTCCTCTCCGATGGCTTCACCCACCCGGCTTGCCATCGCGGGGTTCCAGGTAGCCGCCATCGCGGAACTGGCCGGGAACGAGGTGGCTTTGTATGTTTCGTTGGCGCGGATACCATTGGGGCCATCGGCCATGCGCACGGCCGGAATGCCCAGACGCGGCACCGCGGCGGTCGCAATGCGCGATCCACCAGCGAGAAGCGACACTTTCTCCTCCAGCGTCAGTTCGCCCAGCAGACTTTTCACCCGCGCGGCGATCTCCTGCTCCGAAGGGGCGGCAGTCGCGGCGACGGTCTGGGCCGCCGCAGGCATCATCCCGATCGGGCTTGCGAGCGCCGAGGCGAGCAGCAACGCGGCGGCGCGGCGGCGCGGCGATCGGGATCTGGAGGTCATGGGCATCGGGATCTTCCTATGGAATGATGACTTTGCGTCAGGTCGGCAAGGCAGCCAGATACGAATGGGCACGCGCCGCGATTCCGGCGGGATCTTCTTCGTATGGCGGATCTTGTTCGAAGAAATAGTGCACCGCGCCCGCCTTCCGGGCGACAGGCAGGATCTCTCGCCAGTCCAGCACACCAAGGCCGAGCGGTGCGGACTTCTGAACGAAGGCATAATCGGGGGTGGCGGCGGCCACGTCCTTGACATGAAGCTGGGTGAAACGCCCCTGATGAGCGCGCAGCAACGCTATCGGGTCACGCGCGGCCGCCGCGACCCATCCCACGTCCAATTCGAAATCGACGCAGGCCGGATCGGTTTCGCCCAGCAGGATGTCCATCCCGCAACCGCCTTCGGGCAGCGGCGCGAATTCGGCGTTGTGGTTGTGATAGCCGATGCGCAAGCCCTCGCGTGCGAGCATCGCGCCGGTCCGGTTGAGGAAGTCGGCATTGCGGCGCCACGCACCGGCATCCATCAGATTGCCGATGCGTGCCACGTATTTGCGCAAACGCTCGTCAGGGAGCCTCGCCGGAGCGTCGTCGGGAAATCGAAACGAGGCCAGCGTCAAGGTACGGGCGCCGATGGCCTGCGCATCGCCAACCAGAGCGCCGAGCGGACCGTCGAAGCTGGGCGCATCGTCGCCGCGACTGCGCCCCTGCACGTGGATGCTGGGGCACGAAAGGCCCGCGGCCCGCAGCATCGCCGCGATCGTACCACCCGAGCGGCCATAGAGATTGGCTATCTCCACTTCGCGGTAACCCATGCTCGCCACGGCCCGCAGCGTACCTTCGAGATCGGTCCGGGCCTGTGCGTCCAGCATGAACAACTGGAGACCGAGCTCTGCCCCGGCAGTCCCGAAGAAATGCGGGGGAGCCGCCATGGCAGGCAAAGGCAACCCCGCCGCAAATGCGGCTTTGCCGATCGCGATCAGACAATGACGCCGGTTGAGCATGACGGTTGGGTACTCTCTGGTCTGCAAAGGCGTGACGGCGCCCGGGTTGGGTGGAGAATGCTCCGGGCGCCGTCGTTCGGTCAGAACTTCATGCCTGCCCGAACACCGTAGACCCGCGGCTGCGAGACATAGACACGGCCCGCGCCATAGCCCGAGAACTGCACCGAGTTCTCGATGTTCTTGATGAAAGCGCTGATATAGTACGCATCATCGGGCGCATTGTACGCGATGTTCGCGTTGCTCTTCATATAGCTCGGGTTACGGAACTGCGTTCCATTGCCGAAATAGGTGACATAGTAGTCATCGCTGATCATCGTATCGACATGCGCCGCAATGTCGCCACCGTTGCCGAGCGGGAACGTGTGCGTGTAGCCCGCCGTCACCACCCAGTTGGGCGAGTTGTCGAGCGGACGCCCGGCGAAATCGACCGTCGTGGTGGGACGATACTCCGTATAGTGCCCATCGAGGTAGTTGATCGACAGATCGACGCGATCCTGCGAGGTCGGGATCAGTGTGAACTGCGTCTCGATGCCCTTGATCGTCGCCTTGCCGGCATTGAGCGTCGTCAGGCCGATCAGGCCCGGCGAACTGAGCTGCATGTTGGTGTAGTCATAATAAAAGCCCGCGAGGCTGAACGTGATCATGCGGTTCAGAGCCTTGCCCTTCACGCCGACCTCGTAGGCGGTCAGTTCTTCCGGGTTGTAGTACAGGTTGACCACCGGGCTGGTGCAGCCCGGCGAACCGGCCGCGCAGCCGTCGTTGAAGCCGCCGGCCTTGTAGCCGGTCGATACGGTGCCGTACGTCAGGATGTCCGGCGTGACATCGTATTCCGCGCCGGCCTTCCAGGTCAGCTTGGAGTCCGTGCGCGCGGCATCGTTGATCGACGAGAGGACATTGGTGTCCGCGCCGATGACCGAGGAACTGCGATCGTAGATCGTCGCACCTAGGCGCGATTTCTGATCGTGCGAATAGCGCAGGCCGCCGGTCAGGCGCAGCCCCTTGACCACCTCGTAAGTCGCCTGGCCGAAGGCCGCCTTCGATTCCGCTTCGACCGGCCCCTGCTGGAAGGTATAGAGCGGGAAGCCCGCATAGCCATGCAGAACCGTGTCCGCGTAGTCGGACTTCTCCTTGAAGTAGTAAAGGCCCGCAACTGCCGTCAGCGGTCCGTCGCCGGAAGTGGCGAGGCGCAGTTCCTGCGAATTCGACTTGTTCTTGGTGTACTGGTACTGCTCGGCGTAGCGGTTCGCGTTGTAGTTGACGTAAGTGCTGCGCTGGTCCTGGTCGAAGATGCGGTAGGAACCGAGATACGTCAGGTTCACCGGACCGAAATCCCACTTCGCTTCGGCCGTGACGCCGTAGATCTTATTGTCCTGATAGGGGTCGCTGACGACCGGATAATTGACCGTGCGCGCCTCGCTCGACGAGGGATGCAGGTACACCGGACTGGTCGTGGTGGCCGCGCCGTAGAAGTTGGCCATGGTGACAGCCTGCGTGCCCGCGCCGCCCTGATGGGTGTAGTCACCTACGATATAAAGCTCGCCCTGGTCGTCGCTGCCGAACTTGGCATCGAGGCTCAGGCGCCCGGCATATTCGTCCTGGTCCTGCCCGAGCTTGTGGTCGCCGACGCCGGTTCCCGCGATCAGGTAGCTATCATGCTTGTTGTAGGCGCCGGCGGCGCGCACGGCGATGCGGTCGCTCAACGGCACGTTGACCATCGCATCGACGCGGTAGGTATCGTAGTTCCCGTATTCGGCATTGACCGCCGCCGCGAACTTGTCGGTCGAAGGACGGTTGGCGATGATATTGACGACACCCGCCGTCGCATTGCGACCGTAGAGCGTGCCCTGCGGTCCGCGCAGAACCTCGACGCGGCCGATGTCGTAGAATGCACCCGAAAGCATCTGCGGGCGAGCCACATAGACGCCGTTGAGCATGAAGGCTGCCGAGGGATCGCCCTTTTCCGTACCGTCGGCGCTGGATACGCCGCGGATGGTCACCTGCAGACCGTTCGCCTGATCGATGCGCACGGTCGGAATGACGGTAGCAAGGTTCGATGCATCGGTGATGCCCGCGCTCTTGAGCTGGTCGCCGGTCGCCGCGCTGATCGACAGCGGCGCCTTCGACAGCAGTTCGGGACGCTTCTGGGCCGTGACGATGATGTCACCGCCGGCCTGCTCGTCGGCCGCAGCGGGCGCTTCCTGCGCGCTGGCGGGCAGCGTGAACATCAGAGACGTGGCAAGGAACGTGCCTCGCAGATACAATGCAGCCTTCGTCATGGTAACCCTCATGGTAAAGTGAATGGGAGCACCGGCGAGCATCTTGCTTCTCCCGGCACGATAGTTCCTGCGGCAAATTCGGTTTCGGCGGTGGTCAGCCTGCGCCGGATATTTCCAGCGCGGGCCTTGCGATGAGTGAACTCCACCAGTTGTCCGGCAGAGCGGCGATGAAGAGATTTTCGGTGCGATAGTGCGCGATCAGCCATTCGCCGCCGACCTGCTCGAACGCGACGTTGAGGCGGCTGGAGCGCAGCAGCGAGCCGCCTGCGGCATCGACCCAGGGCTGGAACTGGACCCAGTCGCCGGTGACCCTGTCGCCCGTGGCCTCGAGGCTTTCGGTGCACAGGTAATGCGTATTGAAGACCTGCACGGGTTCGCGCTGCGTATAGAAGTTCAAGAAATGCGCGGCGATCGCCTCGCGCCCGACCTGGCTGCCGAACTGCGCGCCATGCGCACCGCCCACGCCTTCCCAGATCGCATCGGGCGTGAACAGCGCCGCGATGGCCCGGGCCCGCTCCTCCTCGCTCGCCCCGGCCATGAGGCGTGGCACGTCGCACAGGCGCATGTAGCGGCCCAGCGTGCGGCGCGCTCCGGCCTCGGCCTGGAGCAGCGCCACGTCCGCGCGAAGCTGGTTCAGCTCGGCCTGCAATTCGCAAATCTGCCCGATGGCGGCATCGGTCCCGGACGATTCAGACATCACGCGCCTCCCGGACGAGCGCGGCGGCGCTGCGCAAGGGCTGCCAGGCCAACAGCATGGCGACGATGCACACCGCTGCCAGCGACAGGTGGACTTTTGCCGGATCACGCAGGACCTTGTCGGTCAGCAGCGCTACCAGGCTCACCCCGCCGGTCTGGCCGATGAGGTTGGCGATGAGCAGGAACAGCGCGGTAATCTGCGCTCTGACACGCGGCGGCACGCTGGTCTGCAACGACTGCGATGCATGGACGAGCGGCCAGGGCGCAACGAACAGCGCCATCGCCGTACCGAGCATCAGCATCGGCCCGCTCCCGGCGACGGCGATGATCACCATCGCGGGCACCATGACCAGCATGCCGATGATCGCCGCACGCAGAGGCGCACTGCGCCCATAGGCGGCGGACAGGCGATCGGCCAGCCAGCCTGCGGTCAACGTCCCCAGCGGGCAACAGACCAGGACGAGCGCGCCCGCGGTCAGCCCCAAATGCGCGGCATCCAGTCCGAGCCGCCGCCCCAGCATCGCCGGCAGCCACGCCATGATCGAGAAGAATGCCGCCGCAAGCGCGGTGAACCCGCAGTAGTGCCGCACGAGGAAGGCGCGCTGCGGCTTGAGCTGTGCCCAGGCTGCTGCCAATGACACGCGATCTGCCGCCGTATTGCGGCGCGGATCGCGCACCCCGAAGAGGATCACCGGCGCAAGCACGAGGCCCGGCAGGCCGACGATCACGAACATCTGCTTCCAGACGGCCAGATCGCCGAACAGCGGCAGGCCTGCGCCGGGGCGCGACAGCATCGCGACCAGCCCGCCACCAAGCAGGTAGGCCGTCGCCGCGCCGAACTGGGAGCCCATGGAAAACAACGCGATCGCGCGGCCCAACATGGCGGGCGCGACGATGTCGGCGATCAGCGAATAGGCCGCAGGCGTCAGCGCGGCTTCGCCGACGCCGACAAGGATGCGCGCGATGAAGATGTGGCCGTAGCTGTCTGCCAGCCCCGACGCGATCGTCGCCAGGCTCCAGCACAGGATGCCCGCTCCGATGACCCGGTTGCGCCGAAAGGTGTCCGAGGCCCAGCCCAGCGGCACTCCGGCGACGGCGAAGAACACGGAGAACGCCAGCCCCGTCAGGAAACTGAAGCGCAAGTCGTCGATCTGGAGGTCGGCCTTGATCGGTTCGATCAGCAGCGCAAGGATTTGCCGGTCCACATACGACAGCAGGTATACCACCGTCAGCAGCCCGACGATGACCCAGGCACCGCGCGTTTGCATCGACGATGGTGCCTGAGGCGGGAATGCCGATGGGATTGGATCGACTTGCATAAGCGCACTGTCCCTGAACTTCGCTCAGCCACCGCCGCCCGAAGCCAACACGCAAGCCGAAAGGCATGCATGTTTTGCCATGGTCATTGTTGCGGCCGTTGAAGGGCTTCGATTCGCTTGCGCCACTCGTTGCGGTAGCGCGATATCTGCATACCGTTCTCATTCGAAAATTGATCCATGTCAAACCAAAAATGTATAAATGCGTCAAATATGGTTGCATAATGAAATATACGTGCGTAAAGTGTATGCACTTAGCGCGAGGTGTTCATGACCGCTTTCCTCCCCGAAGATGCTGAAAAAGGCAGCAATGCCGAAGAGGCTTACGCCGAGGTTCTCGGCCGCCTGCGCCTGGGATTGATCGCCCCCGGCGACCGCATCGTGGACAAGGCGCTTGCTGCGGAACTGGGAATGTCGCGCATGCCGGCTCGCGAAGCCCTGCTGCGGCTGGTCCACGAAGGTTACCTTGTCGGTTCGACGAGAGGCTTTAGACTGCCGACGCCGAGCAACGCGGACATTCTGGAGATCTTCGAGATCCGCAAGATGCTCGAGCCTCGCGCGGCGGCAATGGCTGTGGTCGAGATGACTCCGGAGAGCTTGGCCACGCTCGAGGCTGCATTCGCGGACGCGCAGAAAGCCTACGAGAAAGACGACATGATGGCGCTGTTCAACGCCAACGTCGCGTTTCGCGAGGCGTGGCTGGCGGTGGTGCCCAACGTGCGCCTGGTGGCGATGATCCACAGGCACTTCGACCAAGTCAACGCGGTCCGCCTGGCCACCTTGCACGACAAGGAGACGCGGGCGATCTCGGTGACGATCGCCAGCACGCTGCTGGCGGGCTTCCGCCGCCGCGACTCGCTCTACGTCTACGAGCAGATGCTCAGCTTCATCGAGAACGCGCGGCTGCGCTTCGTCGCGCTTAACCCCTTCGATGAACTTGGCCTGGGGAGTGAAGACAAGTGACCGACGAATTTGGTGCCGTCGCGCGGAAACTCGATATCGGCGACGGCCCGGTGCGCGTGCTGGTCAAGGATTGCCTCGACATCGCGGGCTACCCGACGTTCCAGGGCAGCGCGGTCATGGCGGATACCGCGCCGGCAGCCGATGACGCCGAGGTTGTCCGGCGCCTGCGCCGGGACGCTTCGCTGACCATCGTGGGCAAGGCCAACATGCACGAATTCGCATTCGGCGTGACCGGCGCCAATGCCTGGGCGGGCACGCCCGTCAATCCTCGCTGGCCCGATCGCATTCCCGGCGGCTCGTCGAGCGGCTCGGCCGTGGGCGTGGCGGCGGGCATCGCCGATATCGCGATCGGTACTGACACCGGCGGCTCGGTCCGCATGCCCGCCGCCTGCTGCGGGCTGGTCGGCTTCAAGCCCAGCTTCGGTCTCGTCAGCCGCGAGGGCGCTCATCCGCGCGAGAGTACGCTGGACTGCGTCGGCGTCTTCGCCACGAAAATCGATGACGTCGAGCGCACCATGGCCACGATCGTCGAACAGTGGCCGACCGAGGAAGCCCCTGCCGCGCTGCGGATCGGCGTGCTCGACGTCGAGGCGGACGGCGAAGTGCGCGCGGCGTTCGCGACGGCCATGACCCGCTTGGGCGACGTCGAGACGTGCCGCGCGAATTCGTTCGTGGATGCCTTCACAGCGGGAATCACGGTCATGGGCGCCGAAACCTGGACCGCGATCGGCGAGCATGTCGATCACCCGGGCATGGGCGAGGACGTACGCGCCCGGGTTCGCGCGGGCAGCATGGTACGCCCCGAAGACCTGATCCAAGCCGAAGCCATCCGCGCCCGGTTCGCCGCCGAGATCGATGCACTGCTCGATCGGTTCGACGTGCTGCTTCTGCCGACCCTGCCGGTGGTCCCGCCGACGATCGAGGAAGCCGCCGACCCGCGCACCTGCGTACCGCTCACCCGGCTGGTACGCCCCTTCAACTTGTCCGGCCACCCGGCTGTGACGCTGCCGCTGCTGTCCGATCGCGGGCTGCCGGTCGGTCTCCAGATCGTCGGCCGCATGAACGGCGACGCCCGGCTTTGCGCCTGCGCGCGCGAAATCGAGAAGCGGCTCACCGCCGCAAGCTGAGTTCGAAGATAGAGGCCCGCCGATCGCAATCGCGGTCTGCGGGCCTTCATAACAAGGGAAAATCCATGACCACGACGACCTCCCGGGGCGGCGTCGCGATCGACTGCGGACACCTCGTCCGCGACGACCGCGTCCATACCTCGCTCTACAAGGATCCGGCGATCTTCGATCAGGAGCTGGACCGGATCTTCCGGAACACCTGGGTCTGGGTCGCGCATGAAAGCGACGTGCCCAAGGCCAACACCTTCAAGACCTCGTGGGTCGGTGACCAGCCGGTCATCGTCACGCGCGACAAGACGGACACCATCCACGTCCTGCTCAACCGCTGCCGCCACCGCGCCGCGAGTGTGTGCGAGAAGAAGAAGGGCAAGTCGAGCGTCTTCGTCTGCCCTTACCACGGCTGGAGCTACGGCGTGGACGGCGCGCTGCGCAAGGTGCCGCACGCCTCGGGTTACCAGAGCGAGCCGGAAAAGGCGGAGTTGAGCCTCGTCTCGCTGCGCGTCGAAACTTACAACGGCATGATTTTCGCCACCTTCAAGGATGACATCGAGCCGCTCGCCGAATTCCTCGGCCCCGCGAAGAAGTGGATCGATCTGTTCATGAAGCAGGGGGCGGGCTTCGGCGTGAAGACGCTGGGCGAACACAAGTTCCGCTTTCCCGGAAACTGGAAGATCCAGCTCGAGAACACGACCGACGCCTACCACTTCCCGATCGTCCACAAGACCTTCCTCGACAGCCTCGATGCGGAGACCGAGAATATCTTCGACGTGCTGGGCCATGGCGGCTGGGTAGAGAACCTCGGCAACGGGCACTCCGTCATGGTGATGATCCCCGATCTCATCGACCTTGAGGACAATCTCGAGGCACCGATCCCCGATCGCTTCGCCGACCTGGCGGCCGAACTGGTGGCCGAAGGCCACGACGACGCGACCGTGCGCCGCGTGGTGCGCGCGGTGGGCGGCACCGGGTTCAACCTCAACCTGTTCCCCAATGTCGCCTGCTCGATGGCGTTCTTCCGCGTGCTGCGCCCGGTGGCCGTGGACGAGACCGAGATTACTCACGTCGCCATCGGCATGGATGAGGGCCCTGTCGCGGGCAACCGCATGCGCCTGCGCCTGCACGAACACTTCCAGGGACCGATGGGCTTCGGCACGCCTGACGACGCCGAGGGCTGGGAGCGCGTCCAGCGCGGTGCAGCGGCGGGCGATGATCTGTGGATCATGGTCAACCGAGGAGTCGATGCGCCCGAGGGGGTAGCCGAAGCCGGCCACGATGCAGGCGACGTCAGCGCCGAAACCGGCATGCGTGCCGCCTATCAGCAGTGGAAGAGGATGATGACGGCATGAGCACCGAGGCGATGACCGCAACCGTCGATGCCGCCGAAGCCTTCGGCGCCATGCAGTTCATCTGGCGCGAGGCCGAGATTCTCGACCGGCTCGACTACAAGGCATGGCTGCCGCTGTGGTCGCAGGACGGCCTCTACATCATTCCCACCGAGTTCGGCGTGAAGGACCACGCCGATGCGCTCAACGTCGCCTATGATGACGCCGAAATGCGCGAGGCTCGCGTGAAGCGGCTGCGCAGCGGCTTCTCCATGTCTGCCTCACCGCCGGCGCGGACGGTTCGCACGATCTCGCGCTTCGTGTTCGAGCGGGACGGCGACGTTCTCGTCGTGCGCTCGGCGATGCAGATCGCCGAATACAAGTTCGAACGGCTGCGCACGATCGCCGCCGATGTCGAGCACCATCTCGAAGCGGCCGAAGACGGCCAGTGGCGGATCGGGCGCAAGGTCGTCACGCTCGTCAATGCCGACGATTACCTGCACGGCATCGGATATCTGTTCTAACCGGTGAGGGACGGCTGGAACCGGCAAGTGTCGGAGGCCGTGCGGTTTGCCGTCGGCACCCGATACTTGCCGGATTTCCGCAGGACGCGCTTCCTTCAGGACTGATCGGCAAGGCATCATGGAAAAATCAGACGTCGTCATCGTAGGAGCGGGACATGGGGGAGCGCAGTGCGCGCTCGCCCTGCGCCAGAACGGGTTC
>NZ_ALVC01000129.1:0-41278 GCF_000293195.2 Sphingomonas sp. LH128 | reverse complement strand
GCGCGGGCACCCGTGGCGGTGGTGGCGCATGTTGGACCCCAGCGCCACAAGATAGCGATGCTTGCCCATTGACGCCCCCCTCTTCGATCAGATGTGCGGCGCTCAGATATCCTGGGCAACGCGCGTATAAAGCTGCGGCCGCCGATCGCGGAAGAAGCCCATGCCCGCACGATGCGTCGCCGCGCGGTCGAGGTCCAGCGTTGAAACGAGGACGCCGGTTTCCTCGCGCCCGAATTCGGCGATGAAGTCGCCCCATTCGTCGGTGATGAACGAATGGCCGTAGAACGTCTGCGCGCTGCCGCACTCGGTTTCCGCGCCGATGCGGTTGGCGGCGATCACCGGCATGCAGTTGGACACCGAATGCCCCACCATCGCCCGGCGCCACATGCGGCTGGTGTCGAGCGTGGCGTCGTAGGGCTCCGAGCCGATCGCGGTGGGGTAGAACAGCAGTTCCGCGCCCATCAACGCCATGACGCGCGCGCATTCGGGATACCACTGATCCCAGCACACGCCGATGCCGATGCGGGTTCCGAACAGGTCCCAGACCTTGAAACCGTCGTTGCCAGGGCGGAAGTAGTACTTTTCCTCGTAGCCCGGACCGTCAGGGATGTGGCTCTTGCGGTACGTGCCCATGATCTCGCCATCGGCGTCGATCATGGCGAGGGTGTTGTAATAGTGATGCCCGTCACGCTCGAAGAAGCTGGTCGGAATCGCGACCTTCAGCTTCGCCGCCAGCGCCTTCATGGCGATGACCGAGGGATGCTCCAGCGTCGGGCGGGCAAGCGCGAACAGCGCCTCGTCCTCGGTCTTGCAGAAATAGGGGCCGGAGAACAGTTCAGGCGGCAGCACGACCTGCGCGCCCTTCCCGGCCGCTTCCTCCACCAATGCGGAGACGGCGGCGATGTTCTCGGCCTCGTCGGCGGAACCGAGGGCGAGCTGCAGGGCGGCGACAGTCAGCTGACGGGAGGGGATCTGGCGGGTCATGCGGCCCCAGTTATGGACTGGACCGCATGAAGTCCAGAGTTGGCCGTATCAGTCACGCTTGCGAAACAGCAGGGTCATGCGGTCGCTCTCGCCGATGGCCTGGTACTTCGCCTTGTCCCGCTCCTTGAGCGCGTAAGTCGGCGGCAGCGTCCAGACGCCGTCGGGCCAGTTCGCGGTATCCTTGGGGTTGGCGCTGATCTCCGACTTGCCGACGAGGTCGAAGCCGTTCACTTCCATGAAGCGGATCACGTCCGCCTCGCGCAGGTAGCCCTTCGAACCGTCCGTGTAGGAATAAGGCGCGTCGGCCTTGGCGCGGTGCTGCTCGATACCGACGAGGCCGCCGGGCTTGAGCAACCCGCGCATCGCCTTGATCTCGCTGTCGGCGATGTTCCAGTTGAACAGGTTGTGCATCATGCGCGGGATGACGATGACGTCGAAGGTGCCCTTCTCGGCTTCCGGCACGGCGTCGAGGGTATAGGCAGCGAACTTGTCCGCCGACATGCCGGTGAACTTGGCGACATCGGCAGGGTACTGGGCGGCGGCCTTGCGAATGCCGTCCTGCCTGTCCGCCTTGAACGCGCCGCTGGTGGGGTCGAAGTAGAGCCCCACCAGATGCCCCTGCTGGCCGAGGTAAAGGCCGAGGAAGCGCGAGTACCACTCGCCGCCCGGCGCATATTCGCCGACCTTCATCTGCGGGCCGACGCGGAAGAACGACAGCGTCTCGACCGGATGGCGCGCGGCGTCGCGGGCACGGTCGTCCTTGCGCAGCGGGCTGGCGGCGGCGAGTTCGAGCAGCGCCTCGCAGCCCTTGCAGGCTTCGACCGGGGCTTTCTTCTCGGCAGCCTGGACGGAGAGCGGAGCGGCGACGAGGCCGAGAAGCGAGGACAGGGTCAGCAGGGCGCGGCGCATCGGGTTCTCTCCACGTGGATTTGAAGCGGCGCCGAGACTAGCCGACAACAGGCCAATGACAAGCGGACACCGCGTACCTATCTACCTGCCAATCCTTTCGACTTGAGGACATGTGACGAAGATGGAAACGGCAATCGTAGCTGGCGGGTGCTTCTGGTGCACCGAAGCGGTATTCCGCGACGTGGTGGGCGTAAGCACCGTGGAAAGCGGCTATATCGGCGGTGAGGTTGAGAACCCCACCTACAAGGCGGTCTGCTCGGGCACGACCGGGCATGCGGAGGCGATCAGGGTCACGTACGATCCTGCGGTGATCTCCTATGCCGAAATGCTCGACGTGTTCCTCGGCACGCACGATCCGACGCAGCTGAACCGCCAGGGCAACGACATCGGCACGCAGTACCGCTCGGCGATCTTCCCGCTGGACGATGCGCAGGCCGCAGAGGCTCCTGCCGCGATCGCCCGCTGGGACGCGGAGCATTCGGGCGAGAAGGCGGTCACCACGATCGAAGGCCCAGCCCCCTGGTATCCGGCCGAGGATTACCACCAGGAGTACTGGGACGGCGAAGGCCAGCGCAATCCGTACTGCCTCGCAGTGATCCCGCCCAAACTGATGAAGCTGCGCAAGAGCTTCCAGAACAAGGTGAAGGCCTGAACTGAGGCCCGCCCCCGGCCCCTCCCGCAAGCGGGAGGGGAGAATGAAGCGCCGGCCTGCTCCCCTCCCGCTTGCGGGAGGGGTTGGGGGTGGGCCTCTGGCTTGGGGGTGGACCTCACAAATAAACAACCAGACGCTAATTCTTCAAATTTGGTAAATTCGCGAGTAATCGCCCTCCCCTGTTCCACCGAGGGACAGTGCAAAACCCGTGCTTTCCAAAACCCCAAGTAAATATACTGGTCCCGGTCGTCACTCACGCCATTTCGGGACACACGCCGTGGCTTCCATCCGTACCGTTTCGCTTTCGCTGGCCGCCATGGCTGCCGCCCTTTCAGCCACCCCGCTCCTCGCCGATTCCGGCATGATCGCAGGGATAGACGTCCTGAAGACCTGGAACCTCGTGGTGCTGGGCGATCTCACCTCGTCCTCGGAAGTCGAGGGGCGCACGTTCGTCGGCGGCGACCTCAACGGCAATTCGTCGAACTACCAGATCCAGGCCATTCCGGCGTCGAGCACCGGCACCCCCGGCCTCACGGTCGTGGGCGACGTCAACGGCGGCGCGAAGAACCTCAACAACGGTTCGGGCGCGGTCGTCGGCGGCAACGTCAACAGCGGCCTCAACCTCAACGGCGCGGCGCAGACGGTGCTGGTGGGCGGTTCGATCAGCAACACCAACGTCAACAACAACACCGTGACTTCGGGCCTCGCCTCGGGTGATCCGTCGTTCAGCCAGAACCTGACGCAGCAGGCGAGCCTCATCGAGACCTCGATGACCGGCCTCAGCCACGACATGAGCACGCAAACGGCGAACAGCCAGCTGTCGATCAGCGGCAATCGCGGGACTTTCGATGCGCAGCCCGGTGCGAACGGCGTCGCGGTGTTCAACATCTCGGCCGCCGACCTCGACAAGATCGGCGAGATCCAGTTCAACCTCAACGGTGCGGACACTGCCATCGTCAACGTCTCGGGCGGGTCGATCACGCTCAACGACAACTTCCTGGGCGGCACCCAGAACCTCGGCGAGCACGTGGTCTGGAATTTCTACGAAGCCAAGGACCTATCGCTGACCACGGCATGGGGCGGCTCGGTGCTGGCACCCGGGGCTGCCGCGACGACCGGAAACTACATCCAGGGCTCAGCTGTGTTCGGCAGCCTCGTGCAGAACGGCGAGATGCACGTCGGCACCTACACCGGCAACTACACGCCGACCCCGAGCGACCCCGGCACGCCGACCGAGGGATCGTCGTCTTCCTCGTCCTCGGGCGGCACCGAAGTGCCCGAGCCGGGCATGCTGGGCATGCTCGCCGCAGCGGTGGGCGGACTCATGTACTGGCGCCGCCGCCGCGCCAGCGCTGCCTGAGGCCACTACGGGGCGCTACAGTTTTGATCTTGTCTGGATAAAACAGGGGGTCATCCCCGCGAAGGCGGGGACCCATCTGATGCCGAATGAACAGGCACCGTCAGGAGATGGGTTCCCGCCTTCGCGGGAATGACGGCGATCAAACAAGCAGGACCAACATCCAAAAGAAAAAGGCAGGGTTTCCCCTGCCTTTTTCTTTGCCCGGAAGCCGCGCCTCAGTTCAGCGCGGAAACACCCAGGAAGTTCGGCACCGGACCGTTCCAGCTGCCATCGTCGTGCGTTTCGACGGGGTCGCGGCGACGGCTGCGGCGCGGTTCTTCCGCCTTCGGCTCGCGGCGCGGAGCGCGCTCGGCACGGGGCTCCGGACGAGCTTCCCGCTTCGGCTTCTCCTCGCGCACGGGCTTGGCTTCGCGCGCAGGCTTCGCCTCGCGAGCGGGCCTTGCGGCGCGGGCGTGCTTCGCCTCGACGGCCTCGCTCTCGACTTCACCGTCCAGCTGGTAGAGCGGGATCGGACCGCCCGTCAGCTTCTCGACATTGCCGATCGCCTCGGCATCCTCGGGAGCGACGAACGTGAAGGCACGGCCGGTCGCGCCGCCACGACCGGTGCGGCCGATGCGGTGGACATAGTCGTCCGGGTGCCAGGGCGTGTCGAAGTTGAAGACGTGGCTCACGCCCTTCACGTCGAGACCGCGCGCGGCGACGTCGGACGCGCACAGGATGCTGACCTCACCCGCCTTGAAACGCTCCAGCTCCGCGTTGCGCGCGGGCTGGTCCATATCGCCGTGAATCTCGCCGGCGGAGAAGCCGTGCTGCTTCAGGCTCTTCGCCAATTCGCGCACCGTGGTTTTGCGGTTGGCGAAGACGATCGCGGACGTGACGTTGTCCGACCGCAGGATCTGGCGCAGGGCTTCGCGCTTCTTGCGCGCGGGCACCATGACCTTGTGCTGGACGATGTTGAGGTTGGTCGAGGCGGGACGCGCAACTTCGACGTACTTGGGGTTCGTCAGGAAGCGGTCGGCCAGCTTCTTGATCACCGGCGGCATCGTCGCCGAGAACAGCAGCGTCTGGCGGTTGGCCGGCAGCTTCGAGCAGATCGTCTCGATGTCCGGGATGAAGCCCATGTCGAGCATGCGGTCGGCTTCGTCGATGACGAGCAGTTCGCAGCCGGTCAGCATGATCTTGCCGCGCTCAAACAGGTCCATCAGGCGGCCCGGCGTGGCGATCAGCACGTCGACACCGGCGGACAGCGCCTTGAGCTGGTCGCCCATCTGCACGCCGCCGATCAGCAGCGCCATCTTGAGGTCGTGGTTCTTGCCGTACTTCTCGAAGTTCTCGGCCACCTGCGCGGCGAGTTCGCGCGTCGGCTCGAGGATCAGCGAGCGCGGCATCAGCGCGCGGCGGCGACCATGGCCGAGGATGTCGATCATCGGCAGCACGAAGGCAGCGGTCTTGCCGGTGCCGGTCTGGGCGATGCCGATCAGATCCTTCATCATCAGGACCGGGGGGATCGTCTGTGCCTGGATCGGAGTCGGCTCGGTATAGCCCGCAGCCTCCACCGCTTGCAGCAATTCGTCAGACAGGCCGAGATCGGCAAAGCTCATAGGCGTTTGGTTTTTCCGGAAAAATTTCAAGTAAAGCTGCGGAACGAAGCCGGGGCGGGCCAATGCGCCGCCCGCGACACATGCCGCGCGACAGCGGGCCATTTGCGGAAAAAGGCGGGAAAGTCAAGGAAATCCGCTAGGGAGCGCCAGTTCTCCCGATACGGACCGAATGCCCGTTAGCGATCCTGCTCCACCAGTTGCCTTATGCGGGTCAAGGTGCAGCTCATTCCGCTGCGCGACAGCAGCGTGTCGCGATCCACGCAGACCCGCCCGTCCTCGTTACGCTCAATCAGAAAGCCGGAGTAGAAATCGCGCGCACGGCAGGACCGGGCGAGTTCGGCGCTGACCACCCGGCGGTCGCGCATGAACAGCAGCAGCCGGTTGCCGCGATCGGGGCGCACGCTGACGATGCCGGAAGCGGGCAGGCAATTGCCCATCTTGCGCTCGGCGAACTCCACCCCGCCATCGGTCGGCATGCCGAAGAACATGTCTGGCATCGGCACCGACGCGCGCGGCGGCGAGATTCGGATCGTCATGCGCTGCTCGATGCGGACCTGCCAGGCATCCTGCGGCGCGACCTCGGGCAGCAGGCTGATCGCGAACGGCGCATCGGCGGCCAGCACGCCGGCTTCTATCGGGGGCCAGAGCGACACCTCGGCAGGCTCCACGCCCGCATCTTCCGGGCGCGGCACGCCGTCGCCGCCCCCTGCCGCCGGGAGCAGCAGGAGGAACGGATACAGCAGTGCGGAGGCAAAACTCATGTCGTCTTTCGTATCCCCGGAATCGACGCCGCATAGCGATGCCGACATGTCCGCCTTACCGCAAGAGCTTGAACCGACGCTTAACTTGTCCGCCACCGAGCGCCCGAACCGCCTTCGCAATTATCGCGCGTCGGTGATGAAACCCCATGCAGCATGTGCCATATCGCCAGGATGAACGACACCGCACCCGCCGGCTTTCTGAAGGAAGCCGCCGCCCTGCTCGGCCCGCGCGGCCTGACGACCGATCCTGAACTCGTGGCGCCCTGGCTTACCGACTGGCGCGGACGCTTTACCGGCCGGGCCTGCGCCCTCGCCTCTCCTGCCAATGTCGAGGAGGTGTCCGCTCTGGTACGCCTCTGCGCCGAACATGGCGTGCCGATCGTGCCCCAGGGCGGCAATTCCGGCATGTCCGGCGGCGCCACGCCCGACGAGAGCGGCACCGCGCTGCTCCTTTCGCTGCGCCGCATGAACGCGATTCGCGAGATCGACACCGAATCGGGCCGCGCGACATGCGAGGCGGGCGTGATTCTCCAGACGCTCCACGAAAGCGCCGAGGCGCAGGATCTGCGCTTTCCGCTGACGCTGGGCGGCAAGGGCTCGGCGACGGTGGGCGGGCTGATCTCCACCAACGCGGGCGGCTCGCAGGTGCTGCGCCACGGATCGATGCGCGCCTTGGTGCTGGGGCTGGAGGCGGTGCTCGCCGACGGAAAGGTCTTCTCCCAACTCACCCCCCTCAAGAAGGACAACCGGGGCTTCGACCTCAAGCAGTTGCTGATCGGATCGGAAGGCACGCTCGGCATCGTCACCGCCGCGACCCTGCGCCTGCTGCCCGCCGTTGCCGAGCGGGTGGTGATCTGGGCGGGCGTGCCCTCCCTGCCCGCCGCCCGCACGCTGCTGCTTCACTGCGACGCGATGGAGGGCGAGGCGCTCGAAGGCTTCGAGGTCATGCCGCAGGCCAGCATCGACGCCGTCGTCGAACACCTCCCCACCGCGCGCCCCCCGCTGGAGGGGCGCCATGCGTGGCACGTGCTGATCGAAGTCGTCGCCGATCGGGCCCAGGCGGACAGCTTGCGCGACCGCTGCGAGGCGATGATGGCCGAAGCCTTCGAGAAGGATCTTGTCGAAGACGCCGCCCTATCCGCCAGCGAGTCGCAGGCCGAGGCGTTCTGGCTCATCCGCGAGACCGTCCCCCCCGCCGAGCGCGCACGCGGTCCGGCGGTGCAGCACGACATCTCGGTGCCGGTGGAGGCGATGCCCGCCTTCGTGGAGACGACCGCGCCGATGCTGGAAGCCGAGTTCCCCGGCACCGAGGCGATCGCCTTCGGCCACCTCGGCGACGGCAACGTGCACTACCACGTCATAGCCCCGGGAGCTGCCGACGCGCGCGCCTGGAATGCGACCGAAGGCAAGGCGATCAGCCGCAGGGTCCACGATCTCGTGACGCAATGGGGCGGCTCGATCTCGGCCGAGCACGGGATCGGCCAGCTCAAGCGCGACGAACTGGCCCGGCTGGGCGATCCGGTGGCGCTGTCGATGCTGCGCGCGGTCAAGCAGGCGCTCGACCCCCGGGGGCTACTCAACCCCGGCAAGCTCGTCTGACGCGGCAACGAAACCTCCTGCACCGAATCGCCGGATATGGGGAGGTCTCGCGCTTGCGCGGCCGCCCCGCAGCCTCTAAAGCCACGCCCTTCCAAAGACTGACCACCCCTCGCGGAGAGTACCCATGGCCAGCGTGCCTCAGAATCCTGCACTGCCCTTGTTCTACAAGGACCTCATCCCGCTCAACTCGCAGCAGCACGCCAACTGGAAGACCCGTTCGACCGACAAAGCCACCTGGCTGGCCGGCATCAACTCGGTGCCGCTGACGGTCGAGGAATTCCCGCAGGCCCAGCGCAACTTCCCGATCATCTTCACCGCAGGCGAGAACCCGATTCCGCTGGTGCTGATGGGCATGAACGAAGGCACCAACGTGTTCGTCGATGAAGACGGCACGGTGAACACCCCCGTCTACATCCCCGCCTACGTGCGCCGCTATCCCTTCATGCTGGCCAAGCTGCGCCCGGATTCGGATGAACTGTCGCTCTGCGTCGACCCGTCGAGCGACCTCGTCGGCGAGATCGAGGAAGGCGAGCGCCTGTTCGACGACGAAGGCCAGCCGACCGACACCACCACCAACATGCTCAAGTTCTGCGAGAACTTCGAGATCGCGGGCAACAAGACCGCGCAGTTCATGGCCGAACTCGAGAAGCACAAGCTGCTCATGGACGGCGAACTGAACATCGACGTGGGCGCGGCCCAGCCCTTCAACTACCGCGGCTTCCAGATGGTCGACGAGAACAAGCTGCGCGAAGTGCGCGGCGACGTCCTGCGCCAGTGGAATCAGAACGGCCTGCTCGGCCTGATCTACGCGCACCTGTTCTCGCTGGAACTTGTCCGCGACATCTTCGGCCGCCAGGCATCGCAGGGCAAGGTGCCGAACTTCACGCCGCCCGCCGCACCGGTCGCGGACGGCGTCGCGGATGACGTGAACGCCTGATTCACCTTCGTGGAGCGGGCGTTATGACACTTTTGTCACAGTCCCGCTCCATTCGATTAGCGTTACGGATAGTTCGCTGGACATTTCTTATGCGTCCTGCTTCACGAATCGCTTGAATGTCGGATCGGGTCGGCCTATGTAGGTCTTGCCCGGCCGGCGCTACCCTCATGGCCCGTTCGGGTTGGTGCACATTGTGCACCTCCTCCCTGAACCTTGGCCACCTCGTGCATCGCACGAGGTGGTTTTTTAATGCCCTCAGGGAATTACTCGCTGACTGAAGCGTGATCGACTTCAGCGGTATCATCGTCATTCCCGCGAAGGTGGCGATGACGAAGGGTGTTTCAGTCAAACGAAATCACGCTCTACTCCGCCGCCAGCGACCAGTCCTGCGCGCCCGCGTCACGCCCAAGTTCCGCAACGACACTGCCCAGACGGCGCACCAGCCCCGCCAGATCCTCGATCATCCCCCCCATCTGCTCGGACGGTTCGACCAGCGCCGAATCGAGATAGCGGCTGCGATCCACCTCGATCTGCAGCGCGTGAATGCCGCCGCGCGGATCGCCATGCCGTTCCAGCACATAACCACCGGCGTAAGGACGATTGTGCGCCGCCTCGCGCCCGACCTGGGCGAAATGGGCGAAGGCGGAAGCGACGACGCTGCCATGGCTGCTCGCCCCGAAGCGGTCGCCGATCACGACTTGCGCGCTGGCGACGCCGGGCCGCGACGGCAGCGGCGGCATCGAGTGCAGATCGATCAGCAAAGCCGCACCCCACCGCTCGCGCAGCGTCGACAGCGCCTTGGCGATCGCTGCGTGGTAGGGTTCGTGCACTCCGGCGAGCCGCTCGGCAAGATCGGCCGCTCCCAGCCGCCGCCGCCACAGATCGCCCTGCACGGGGAGGCGCCGGGGAATGAGGCCCAGCCCACCCCGAACACGCCGACTTGCCGTGGGAACACCCTCCGATGGCCGAGCCTCGCGCTGGAACATCTCCCAGTCGATGTCGTCCGGCGCACGGTTGAGGTCGATCATCGCGCGCGGTGCGTTGGCCACGATCAGGCTCGCGCCCGTGGCCTCGGCAATGCCGCGCGCCATGAGGTCGACATAACGGTCCTCGAGCTTGAGCGCCGCCGTCGGACCATGGCGAAAATCGGCGAGAAGTGCCCGGGGATAATGACGCCCGCCATGCGGCGCCGCGATCAGGACCGGGATCGCGGAAGGGTTGACCTCGGCGAGAAAGAACGCCGGAACACCGGGAGCGCCGGGAATTCGGCCGCCGCCCGTACCCTGGCCCACACCTTGCCACCCGGCTTGCGAATCGTTCTCACCCAATGCCCCGCTCATCCCTTCAAGCTGTGCGTTTCATACCGTCCTGTCAAAGCGTCCCGATACCGGTCACCTCCGAATAGGGACAAGAAATATAAACGCTTACCCTGTATGCCTACGGACAGACGCACGGCGAAGCCGATGCCAGAACACAACGCACAAGACTGGACACCTGCGATGATCCGCATCCTCCTCGCCGAAGACGACGACGCAATGCGCACCTACCTGGCCCGCGCGCTGCAGAACGCGGGCTACAGCGTGGTCGCGGTCGATCGCGGGACCGAGGCGATCCCCCATCTGAAGAACGACGATTTCGACCTGTTGCTGTCGGATATCGTCATGCCCGAAATGGACGGGATCGAGCTTGCGCAAAGGTGCGCCGAGATTTCGCCCTCGACCAAGGTGATGTTCATCACCGGATTCGCCGCCGTGACCCTGCGTGCCAGCCGCGAGGCGCCCCAGGCCAAGGTGCTCTCGAAGCCCTTCCACCTGCGCGATATCGTGATGGAAGTGCAGCGCGTCTTCGGCCTTGCCGAGCACGCCACGCTCTGAGCGAAATTTTTTCTCACAAGGCCCTTGCCAGCTAAAAGAAGCGCAGCTAGAGGGCCAGTCCTCCGGCGGGGACACTCACCGGAGCGCTCTAATGGAGACCTACGGTTCGCCGCAGGAAACCATGAATGGAATGGGCGTATAGCTCAGTGGTAGAGCACTATGTTGACATCGTAGGGGTCGCAAGTTCAATCCTTGCTACGCCCACCATTCCAGAAACCCCGCCGGTCTTGCGACCAGGCGGGGTTTTTCTTTATCCGCGAATCTTCAGGCCGTAGCGAGAGCGCCCTGCCCTTCCGGAGACGGCACGCCCGGCCAAGCCGTCGTCGTCTCGAAGAAGCGCGAGACGTCGTGCAGCGCCCCATCGACCACCATCAGTTCCGCCGGAGGCGCATGGCCGATGAAGTGGATGGGGCTGGCCGTCAGGCCATAGGCACCGCTGTTGTGGACCGCGATCACGTCGCCTTCGCTCAGCGTCGGCAGCACCACCCCGCCCGCCAGCCGGTCGATCGAGGTGCACAGCGGCCCGGTCACGTCGTAGGTGCCCGTCTCCGCTCCGCCGCCGACACGGTGCATCTTGTAGTTGCGGCGAATCACCATGCCGAAATGCCCGGAGGCAGGCAGGTGGTTGTTCATGCCGCCGTCGCAGATCGCGATGGACACGCCCCGCGACTGCTTGAGCGAAACCACCCGTACGAGGAAATAGCCCGCCTCGGCCACGAGATAGCGGCCCAGTTCCAGCTTCAGCCGGGTACGGGCGAAGCGCGGGTCCGCGCGGAAGCTCGCAATGTCGGGCAGGATCGCGGAGGCTACTGCCTCAAGTGGCAGCGGCGTGTCTCCCTCGTGGTATGGCACGCCCAGCCCCGAGCCGAGGACGAGACTGTCCGGCGTGATGTCCACCGCCTCGCACAAGTCGGTGAAAATCGAGAGGAAGCCCCGGTAGTTCTCGACGATGGCGTCGGGCTTCAGGCACTGGGTGCCGGAATAGATGTGCAGCCCGGCAAGGCGCAGGCCTGGCATTGCGACGATCTGCTCCAGCGCCTCGCGGGCATCGGGCAGGTCAATGCCGAAGGGGCTGGGGCGCCCGGCCATCTGGTCGCCGAACCCGCGCGGGACGGAATCGGGCGCGATCCGCAGCAGCACCGGCTGGACACGGCCTGCGGCGCGGGCAACCTCGTCCGCGATCCCAGCTTCGCGCAAGGATTCGAGCACCAGCAGGCCGACCCCGCCGAGGACTGCCTCGCGAATCTCGAATTCGCGCTTGCCGGGGCCGGTGAAGCTCACGAGTGCCGGGTCCCACCCGGCCTGCAGCGCCAGCCGGAATTCGCCGATGGACGAGACGTCCAGCAGGTCGACCCGCCCGACCATCCATTTCAGCAGTGCCGGGTTGGGGTTGCACTTGACCGCGAAGCTGAGCGCCAACTGGTCGTCGAAGGCATGGCGGAGCGCGGCGATCCTCTCGGCGATGGCCTCGGTGAAGTACACAAAGGACGGGGTGCCGAACTGCTCGGCCGCCGCCGCCAGCCAGGTGTCGCGATCCGCCGCGTTCATACCCGTTCGCCGGCGAAGCGGGTGATGCGCGCGGGCGTGTCGAAGTTCTCCAGCGTCACCTCGTCGGCGCGAATCTCGATCCCGGCCTCCTGCTCGACGAAGGCAATGAGGGAGATCATCGCGATCGAATCGAGCATACCGGACGAGAACAGGCAGGTGTCGGGATCGACGACCCCGTCGTAGCCGGAGATCGCCTGAAGGTTCTGGATGATCCTGTCGGTGGTGAGGGCCATGTGCATTACTCCTAGATCGAAAGTTGCGGACGTTCGGCGCCCGGGGTGCTCAGGCGTACCACCTCCGGCCGGGCCAGTTTGCCGCTGGCGGTACGCGGCATCGGCGCGTTCCAGACATGGATCGCGCGCGGCACCATGTAGGCAGGCATCACCTTGCGGCAGTAGGCCAGCAGCCCCTCGCGCGTGGCGCCGGGGGCGAGCGTGGCGGCGACCTGGACGCTCTGGCCGAGCAGGTCGTCGGCGACACCGAAGACGACCACGTCGGCGGCCATGCCGCTGCGGTGGACGATGTCCTCGACCTCGTCGGGGCTGATGCGGAAGCCGCTGCTCTTGATCAGGGCATCGCGGCGCGAGACGAACCACAAGTCGCCGTCCTCGTCGATGCGCACGATGTCGCCGCTGTAGACCACCGGCTCCTCGCCGATCAGCGCGGCGAGTTCGGGACAGGGCCTGATCTTCTCGGCGGTGGCGTCCGGGCGGTTCCAGTAGCCCTGGCTGACGAAGGCGCCGCGGTGGACGAGTTCGCCCTGCTCTCCCGGTCCGGCGATGCCGATACCTTCACGGATGACGTAGACTTCGTTCTCCGGCACCGCGCGGCCGATCGCGCCCATCTTGGCGGCGAACTTCTCGGGAGGCAGGTAGGTGGAGCGGAACGCCTCCGTGAGACCGTACATGAGATAGATGCGCGTATCCGGCAGCAGCGCAGGCATCCGCTCGAGGATGTTCAGCGGGATCTTGCCGCCCGAATTGGTGACGAGCCGCAGCGAAGGCAGCACCTCGCCCGAGGCGTCGAGCAGGCGGATGAACTGGATCCAGAGCGGAGGCACCGCCGCGAAGCCGGTCACTCGCTGCTCCCGGATGACGCGCACGATCTCGGTCGCCATCGCGACGGGCTGGTGGACCACCGTGCCGCCGACGAGCATCATGGTAGTGAGCTGGTTGAACCCGTAGTCGAAGCTGTAGGGCAGCACGCTGAGCAGCCTGTCATCGCCGCGCAGTTCGAGATAAGCGGTGACCGAACGCGCGCCGCTGACGATGTTCGCGTGCGTGAGCATCACCCCCTTGGGCCGCCCGGTCGAGCCGGACGTGTAGATGATCGCCGCAAGGTCGCCGTCATCGCGCGAGATCGGCACTTCGGGCTCGGCTGCGGGCAGATCGTCCCAGAGTTGCATGCCTGCGGCGGGCGCCCCGCCCGCGACCAGCACCGCCAGCGCATGGCCTCCGGGCAGCGCGGCCGCCGCTCCGCCTTCGAGGATCGCCCCGCGCGCGCCGCTGTCCTCGATGACGTAGTGGAGTTGCTCGCCGGTCCAGACGGTGTTGACGTTGACGAAAACGCAGCCGATCCGGCTCACCGCCAGCATCGCCGCCACCTCGCGCATGCCCTTGCGAACCTGCACGACCACGCGGTCGCCGGGCTGCAGATCGCTCGCCGCGAGGAAGGCGCAGACGCGGCCCACTTCGGCGGCGACCTCGGCGTAAGTCCAGCTGCGGTCGGGATCGACGAGGAACGTCTTGGCCGCGTGTTCGGGCAGGTTGTGCGCGAACAGATCGAAGACGGTGCGGACGGCGCGGCTCACAGGAGCGGCCCCAGGCGAGGATAAATCCGGGCAGGCGAGCCAACGCAGACCGAGTCCGAAGGCACGTCGGTCGACACAGCCGTGTTGGCGCCGATGCGCACCCGGTCGCCGATGCGGATGTTGCCCAGCACCGTCGAATTCGTACCGATGAAGACGTCGTCGCCGATCGTCGGCACGCCCCGCTTCATGTTGGTGCCGATGGTGACGTTGTGCATCACCCCCAGCCGGTCGCCGATGACCGCCTCGGGGTGGATCGAGAGCGACCCCTCGTTGTTGACGATATGGAATGCGTCGCCGATCGTGACCTGCGGCGGAATCCAGATCTTGGTGATGTTGGCCACGAACAGGTTCATGAAGCCATAGACCTTCGAAGCCAGCTTGCGGCCCAAAGCGCTGCGCCGCTGCAGCCCCCATCGGCCGAAGCGATAAACGCACAGCGAGATGAACGCCCCGTTGGTGACCGAACTGCCGTGCCGCCGATAATCCTCGCGCATCGTCTGCCAGGCCGAGGGACGCCGCGCGCGCTCGCCGTGCGCGACGGTGTCAGGCAAGATCGAGCGTTCTATCGATTTCGTCGGTATCCGCGTAAAAAACATCGTCGCCTCCCGTACCCACTACCACCGAATAGTCCTGACCCTGCCGGTCGGTCAGCAACTTGAGCGCCACCACCGCTCGCGAAGGAGGCTGGATCACCAGCGCCCGTGCCTTGGCCGGCATCATCACCAGCCCATGAACAAGATGACTTCCCTCGACCCCCGCGACGACCTGTGCGCCCGCGCAGGCATCGACGATCTCCTCCAGCGTCGCGTTCGAAGGGTCGAGCACGCGAAAGCCGTGCCGCGCCGCCAGATGCTCCGCGACCTGCCGCTCGTTGCCGAGCACCCGCCGGTCGCCGGTCGTGCCGCGCAGGAGGAAGACCCCGCGATGCCCGCTCCGATCGTGACCGACGAGCCGCCGCCGCAGATCGTCCGCCCGGCGCCGCTTGTGATCGTTGTGCGGCACGTCGTCGAACACCACGAGTTCGTCGAACAGCACCGCCCCTGCCCGCGTCGCCGCCATGCCGAGCCTGCGCTCGTAATCGGGCTGGTGCCCCTTCGCGGGCAACGTCGCCATCGGCACGCCTGCGCCTTCGGCCAAGCGGTAGGTCAGGCAGTCGTCGCTCAGCCAGTTACCGAACCACCGATTGCCGACCCAGCTTTCGTAGAAGGCCGATCGCCCTGCCACGCGCCGCACCATGCCCAGCGGCCGGCGACCCGCGCGCGGCCTCAGGTGGCGCGTCGCCGCACCGGCGTAGAGCACGCCGTCCAGCACCAGCGCCTTGCGGAAGGCGTAACCCATCGTCGGGTTCTGCGGCACGTCGAAGCCGCCGCGAAAGTCGCGGACAACCTCGGCCACCGTGGCGAATTCGGCCCCCCGGATGCGCTCGATCTGGTTGGAGAGCATCAGCGCCGGCTTCACGTAGACCGCGCCGCCCGGTGCGACCTCCCACCGATCGCTGGCGCGCACCACGATGTCGTCGGGCTTGCGGCCGAAGAGGCGCGACAATCCCTGCAGGGTCGGGCGAATGGAGGGGCGCATGATCACCGACCTTCCGGCTTCAACGGCAACCCATGCGCAATTCGCGGATCATAGCATTGAAACGGCGTGCATCGATCACTGTCGGGTCCTGTTCAATATTTGCGATATTCTCCCGCAAATACTTCCACACGACCCGCCCTCTGCGTATCCGAGGCGACCGGAACGGAGTATCCCTTAGGCGAAGGCCCTAGTAGAATTGCCCAGCCGCCGACGATGAGACCGGCGCACCGCGCTTATCGGCCTTTCCAGACCGGTGTGCGCTTCTCCGCGAAGGCACGCGCGCCCTCCCTCGCGTCCTCGGACGTGAAGACATGCTCCACATAAGGCGTCTGGTGTTCGTTGATCCGATCAATCGGCCACAGCCATGAATCGCGCACGATCCCCTTGGATGCCGCCAGCGCAAGCGGACCGTTCGCCGCGATCGCCCGCGCCAGTTCACGCGCGACCTCGATCGCCGGGCCATCGGTAACGCGGTTGATGAGGCCCAGTTCGAGCGCCCTCTCGGCTCCGATCGGCTCGCCGGTCAGTGCCAGTTCCATCGCCAGGGCGCGGGGCAACAGGCGCGGGAGTTGCACCAGACCGCCTCCCGCCGCGACCAGCCCACGCTTGACCTCAGGAATGCCGAAGCGTGCATTTTTGTTCGCGACGATGAGATCGCATGCAAGTGCCAGTTCGAAGCCGCCTGCCAGCGCCGGCCCATCGACCGCCGCGATGATCGGCTTGCCGGGGGTCCACGTGCAGATGCCGCCGAAGCCGCCGCGCTCATCCACCGGCAGTTCGCCGTTCAGGAAACCCTTGAGGTCCATGCCTGCGCAGAAGCTGCCACCCGCGCCCGTCAGGATCGCGCAGCGCAGGTGATCCGCCGATTCGAGCCGGTCCATCGCCGCCGCGATTCCCGCCGCCGCCACCTTTGTCATCGCATTGCGCTGCTCGGGCCGGTTGATGGTGACCTCCAGCACGCCATCGCACTCGGCCAGCAACACTTCCTCGCTCATCCTGCCCTCCTCTCCTGCACTTAGTGACAGGCACGGGGACGAACCCGGCCTGCAAAGCCGCTGTCGGTGCTGTCACACCCCAGTCTCGGCCTTGCCATGGGGCGCAGCCGTGCCTAGAGACTGCCGCAATTCTCACCCTAGGGGAGTCCCTTTAGAATGGCAAAGATCAAGGTTGTGAACCCCGTCGTCGAAATGGACGGCGATGAAATGACCCGCATCATCTGGCAGTGGATCCGCGAGCGTCTGATCCTCCCCTACCTCGACATCGACCTCAAGTACTACGACCTCTCGGTCGAGAAGCGCGACGAGACCGGTGACCAGATCACCATCGACGCCGCCAACGCGACCAAGGAATTCGGCGTCGCCGTCAAGTGCGCCACCATCACCCCCGACGAAGCCCGCGTCGAGGAATTCAGCCTCAAGAAGATGTGGAAGTCGCCCAACGGCACCATCCGCAACATCCTCGGCGGCGTTGTCTTCCGCGAGCCCATCGTGATCTCGAACGTGCCCCGCCTGGTTCCGGGCTGGACCGACCCGATCGTCGTCGGCCGTCACGCTTTCGGCGACCAGTACAAGGCCACCGACACCCTGATCCCCGGCGCCGGCAAGCTGCGCCTGGTGTGGGACGGCGAGAACGGCGACAAGATCGACCTCGACGTGTTCGACTTCCCGGCTCCGGGCGTCGCCATGGCGATGTACAACCTCGACGAATCGATCCGCGACTTCGCGCGCGCCTCGTTCAACTACGGCCTCAACCTCGGCTGGCCGGTCTACCTGTCGACCAAGAACACGATCCTCAAGGCTTATGACGGCCGCTTCAAGGATCTGTTCCAGGAAGTGTTCGACAAGGAAGGCTTCGCCGAGAAGTTCGCCGCCGCCGGCATCATCTACGAGCACCGCCTGATCGACGACATGGTCGCCTCGGCGCTCAAGTGGTCGGGCAAGTTCGTCTGGGCATGCAAGAACTACGACGGCGACGTCCAGTCGGACACCGTCGCGCAGGGCTTCGGCTCGCTGGGCCTGATGACCTCGGTTCTGCTCTCGCCCGACGGCAAGACCGTCGAGGCCGAAGCCGCGCACGGCACCGTGACCCGTCACTACCGCCAGCACCAGCAGGGCAAGGCGACCTCGACGAACCCGATCGCGTCGATCTTCGCCTGGACCCGCGGCCTTGCCTATCGCGGCAAGTTCGACGGTACGCCAGACGTCGTGAAGTTCGCCGAGACCGTCGAGCGCATCTGCATCGAGACCGTCGAAAGCGGCAAGATGACCAAGGATCTCGCGCTGCTGATCGGTCCGGACCAGAGCTGGATGACCACCGAGCAGTTCTTCGAGGCGATCGTCGAGAACCTCGAAACCGAAATGGCCACCTGGGCCTGATCCTTCGGTCGGTTGAATGAAAAAGGCCCGCCCCCTCAGACGAGGGGGCGGGCTTTTTCTTTTGTTTCTCCCCGAGACACGCGCGGGGAGAAATCGTTCAGCGCTACTCCACCGCCCAGGGCTCCTCGCCCTCCAACTTGGTGCGGTGCATCATGCGCCCGCACGTCGGGTCGTAAGCCTCCGCGCGGTGCATGGTGCCGGTGTTGTCCCAGATCACGAGATCGCCCACCGACCATTCGTGGCTATAGGTGAACTCCGGCCCCGTCGCCCATTCGCGCAGGCCATGGATGATCCGCGCGCTCTCCAGGTGGTCGACGCCCTGCACGTGATGGCAGGTACAGCCCAGCACCAGCGACTTGCGCCCCGAGGCATGCTTCCACACCAGCGGCAGCACCTTCTCGCCGATGCCCTGCATGATCTTGAGCTTCGTGAGGCTCGGCTCCGGCTCGTAGTAGAACAGCGAGGCCCAGGGTCCATGGAGCACGCGCAAGTCGTCGTAGTACGCCTTGTCCTCGTCCGACAGCGCTTCGTAGGCGGCATAAGTATTCGAGAACCCGGTGTTGCCCGTGCCCTTCGGGCTCGGCACCTTGCACGACAGCAGCGAGGCGAGGATCGGCACTTCGTTGCGGGTGCCGTCGATGTGCCAGTAGAGCGAGCCCTTGAGATACTCGGCGCTGGCCGGATTTTCTTTCACGTCGAGCGTGATCTTGCTCGGGCCACCGTCCGGACCCTCGGGCGCATATTCGCCGAGCGTCTTGGTGAAGGCGATCTGCTCCGCGTCGTCGAAGCCCACTTGCGGGAATACCAGAATACCGCGCGCTTCCAGTTCCTCGCGAAGCTGCGCGGCGAGTTCGCCGGAAAGCAGTTCTTCCTTCGAGTTGAGGATGCGGCTGCCGATCTGAGGCTTGATATGCTCAGTCTTCAACTGAGTCGTCGTGGTGGCGACCGTCATGGTCATGTCTCCCAAGGATGCCGTATGAGAACGCTGTTATCACGTTCTTCGTCCCGCATCCGGGAGAATCAAGCAGGCTTGCGTGCACCGCGCCAAGCGCAGGGCCAATCAGCGCCCGCGCGTTATGTGTCCGGCCCGTATCCAGACGGGTGTATCAGGCCGCCAGCTTGTCCAGCCAGCCTTCGACGATGCGGATCGCTTCGGCATGGCCGGTCTTCACGCCAAGCCCCTGCTCCATCACCACCGCGCGGCCGATGCCCGCAAGGACCACGCTGAACCCGGCGGCATCGAAACCGTCGAGCCGGTCCAGCCTGTCACCAAGCATGTGCTTGAGAATCTCGACCTGCCGGGCGCGCATCTCCTCACTGTGCTGCGCCATGTATTCGCGCACGGCCGGACGGTGGTTTGCGAGCGCCATGAATTCCAGCGCCATCGCCACCCGGCTGGTGTCGATGAAGAAACCCCACAGCGCCCGCAGCGGATCATCGGAGGCCAGCGCTTCCTCGATCATGCGGTCGCTCTGCGCGGCGCCCTGGCGCGAAACTTCGACCAGCAGATCGTCGGTGGTCGGGAAATAGTAATGCACCAGCGAGGGCTTGAGCCCCGCCCGCGCAGCCACGCGCCGCGTGCTGACGGAGGCGTAGCCTTCGTCGCGGATCAACTGATTGGTAGCCTCGACGATAAGCGCCCGTGTCGCTGACGTTTCGGCTCCGACCCTGCGCGCTGCGCCTGCCATGAAATTCCCCTTTCGTGCCCGCCTAAGGGTGCAGCGCAGCAAGATCAACCTGTCAGGGGCAGATTGACTTTTGTTCTTATTTTGTTCACATGTCTTGCATGGAAACGATCAAGGGCAGAGGAGCGGTCAGCGGCGCAGCAAGCACGCGCTTCAACCTGTCTGCGCGCGAAGCGGACGGCGACTGGCTCGATGCGATGGAGACGGTGGATGGCCCGTCCCGCAATCCCGCCACGACGGTGACGGAAGAACACCCGCGCTCGATCCTCTCGTTCAACAAGTCGCCCGACGTTCCGTTCGACCGGTCGGTGAACGCCTACCGGGGCTGCGAACATGGCTGTATCTACTGCTTCGCCCGCCCCACACACGCTTTCCATGACTTGTCGCCCGGCCTCGATTTCGAAACGAAGCTGTTCGCCAAACCCATAGCCGCGAAGCTGCTGCGTGAGACGCTGGCAAAGCCTGGCTACAATCCCGCACCGATCGCAATGGGCACCAATACCGACCCATACCAGCCGATCGAGACGCGCTATCGCATCACGCGAGAGGTTCTGGAACTCTGCCTAGACGTGGGCCATCCGGTGACGATCACCACCAAGTCCGACCGCGTGCTGCGCGACCTCGACCTTCTTGAGAAACTGGCCAGACGCAATCTCATCCACGTCGGTATATCGGTGACCAGCCTCGACCCGGTGCTGTCGCAGAAACTGGAACCCCGCGCCGCCTCTCCTGCCAAGCGCATGGCCGCGCTGGGGCGACTGGCCGAAGCCGGGGTTCCGGCCCATGTCTCGATCGCGCCGGTCATTCCCTCGATCACCGACAGCTTCATGGAAAGCATTCTCGAGGACGCCGCCGAGCGGGGCATTCGCTCGGCCTCATGGATCGTGATCCGCCTGCCGCACGAAGTCGCGCCGCTGTTCCGTGAATGGCTCGAGGCGCATTTCCCGGAGCGTGCGGGCAAGGTTATGGCGACAATCCGCTCGATCCGGGGCGGGCGGGACAATGATCCGAATTTCGTAACCCGCATGAAGCCGCAAGGCGTCTGGGCCGACCTGTTTCGTCGCCGGTTCCGCGTCGCGGCCTCCCGGCTGGGTATGAACACCCCGCACGTCGCGCTCGACTGCACGCAGTTTCGCCGCCCCTCGCTGGACGGGCAACTCTCGCTGCTTTGACAGGCCGATCCGCCCTTGGCCCGCGTTTCAGGCAACTTCGCTGAAAACCGCGCGTTGCTCCTGCCAGAAAGCCTCAAGGGACAGGAGTTCATAATGGCAGAAGAAACCGTCGCCACCGAACAGCCGACGACTGCGGCACCGGGTCACACCACCATCATCCGCGAAACCCGGACCACGGGCGGCGGCACCGGCATCGTCATGGCCCTTGTGCTGCTCGTCGCCATCATCGGCGGCATCTACCTGTTCAGCCAGAACAGCGAGACCGCCAAGGACAACGCGATCGCAGAAGCCGCCAACGATGTGGGCAATGCCGCCACCAAGGTCGGCGATGCCGCTCAGGATGCGGTCAAGACCGACAAGTGACCTCGGCGAAGGCAGCCCCGCGCCGGGGGCTGCCGCCATGTCACGCCGCCATCGCCACCCGCTCCGGCCCGCGCTTGGCGGTCAGCGAAACGTTGGTGATCCCTTCCACGCTCTGAAGGTGCTCGGCAAATTCACCGTCGAGCGCGAAGTCGCGGCCAAGCCGGACTTTTTGCGTCCGCCCGTCGCCGAGGTGCAGCGTCGCGATCACTTCACCCGCACCGCGCTCCCCGGGACGCATCAGCAGAGCCAGTTCCTGCACCGCCTCGACCCGATCGATGTCGAGCTTGAGGACCATGCGCGCATCGGCCTTCACTTCGTTCAGCGGCTTGCCACCCCGCACGGTAATGCGCGGAGGTTCGTCCGGGCTCGGCGAGTCCAGTTCGACGTTGAGCAGGATGCAGGCGCCTTCCTTGGCCCACTTCACGAAGTTCTCGACCAGGCTCTCCTCGAAACACGAAGCCGAAAAGTTGCCTGACGAATCCGAGAAATCGGCCATCACGAAGTCCTTGCCCTTGCGGGTCTTTCGCTTCTGGACGTTCTCGACCATCGCCGCCATCACCGCGCCGGTGCGGCCACCGCCGCCTCCGCCTGCCATGAGACTAGAGTAGGTCCGAGCACCGTTTGCCGATGCTACCGCGCGATACGCTTCCACCGGATGCGCGGCGAAGTAGAAACCGAAGGTCTCGCGCTCCTTGGCCATCTGGTCGGCACGGTCCCACTTGTCCGCTTCGACGAGGCGCAGGCCCTGCTCGACGTGATCCTCGCCGCCAAAGAGGCCACCCTGGGTCGAGTTGCGCTCGCGCGAGGAACGATCCGCTTCGGCCAGCAAGGTATCGGCGTTGGCCAGAACCTTAGCACGATTGGGCTCCAGCGCATCGAAAGCCCCCGCAGCGGCAAGGCTTTCGAGCTGACGGCGGTTCATCGACCCTGCAGGCGCCCGGCGGAAGACATCGTCGAGATCGACGAACGGCCCGTTCGCCTCGCGCTCGGCGACGATCGCATCCATCGCCTTTTCGCCCACGTTGCGGATGCCCGCCAGCGCATAGCGCACGGCGTGGCTTTCCGCCGTTTCCTCGACGATGAACTCGGCTTCGGACTTGTTGATGTCAGGCGCGGCGAGTTCGATGCCGTTACGGCGTGCGTCATCGACGAAGATCGCCAGCTTTTCCGATTGGTGCATGTCGAAGCACATCGCGGCGGCATAGAATTCGTGCGGGTAATGCGCCTTGAACCATGCGGTGTGGTAGGCCAACAGTGCATAGGCGGCGGCGTGCGACTTGTTGAAGCCGTAGCCCGCGAACTTGTCGATCAAGTCGAACAGTTCGTTGGCCTTGGCCGCCTCGATCCCCGAGACTTCCTTGCAGCCGTCGACGAAGCGCTGGCGCTGCTTGTCCATCTCGGCCTGGACCTTCTTGCCCATCGCGCGGCGCAGAAGGTCGGCGTCACCCAGCGAGTAGCCTGCCAGGATCTGCGCGGCCTGCATGACCTGCTCCTGATAGACGAAGATGCCGTAAGTCTCGCCGAGGATGCCCGCCAGCTTGTCGTGCGGATACTCGATCGGCGCGAGGCCGTTCTTGCGCTGGCCGAACAGCGGGATGTTATCCATCGGACCCGGACGATAAAGCGAGACGAGCGCGATGATGTCGCCGAAGTTGGTCGGCTTCACTGCTGCCAGAGTGCGGCGCATGCCTTCCGATTCCAGCTGGAACACGCCCACGGTGTCGCCGCGCTTGAGCAGTTCGTAGACGCCCGGATCGTCCCACGCGAGGGTCGAGAGATTGATGGTGATCCCGCGCCGCTCAAGCAGATCGCAGGCCTTGCGCAGCACCGACAGCGTCTTGAGGCCAAGGAAGTCGAACTTCACCAGGCCGGTGTCCTCGACATATTTCATGTCGAACTGGGTCACCGGCATGTCGGAGCGCGGATCACGGTAAAGCGGCACCAGCTGCGCCAGCGGACGGTCGCCGATCACGACGCCCGCCGCGTGAGTCGAGGAGTTGCGCGGCAGGCCTTCCAGCTGCACCGCCAGATCGACCAGACGGCGCACTTCGCGGTCGTTGTCGTACTCGCGCTTGAACTCCGCGACCGGCGGGTCCTTGGTCACACCGTGCGCCTTGCGGCCCTGAATCGTCTCGGTCAGCGTCCAGGGGTCGGTCGGATGGTTCGGGACCATCTTGCACAGCGAATCGACGCGGCCATACCCCATCTGCAGGATACGGCCGCAGTCGCGCAGCACCGCGCGGGCCTTCATCTTACCGAAGGTAATGATCTGCGCGACGTGGTCATGCCCGTACTTCTTCTGGACGTAGCGGATCACTTCGCCGCGCCGCGTTTCGCAGAAGTCGATGTCGAAGTCGGGCATCGAGACGCGTTCCGGGTTGAGGAAGCGTTCGAACAGCAGGCCCAGTTTCAGCGGGTCGAGGCCGGTGATGGTCAGCGCCCAGGCGACCAGCGAGCCCGCGCCCGAACCGCGCCCCGGCCCCACCGGAATACCGTTGTCGCCCGCCCACTTGATGAAGTCGGCGACGATCAGGAAGTAGCCGGGGAAGCCCATGCCGACGATGATATTGACCTCGAAATCGAGGCGCTCGGCATATTCCAGGAAGTCCTCGGTGACGCCCTTCTCGCGCAGGATTTCATAGGCAGCGCGGCGTTCGTCACCGGTGAGGGCCATTGCCTCGTCCAGTTCCTGCTCGGTCACCTCGGGCCAGTAGGGCGCCAGACGGGCGGCAAGGCCACGGCGCGAATCGTCGGCGAGCATGCGCGCCTCGCCTTCGCGGTCACCGGCAAGGCTGGGCAATAGCGGCTTGCGGCGCGGCGGCACGTAGGCGCAGCGCTGCGCGACGACGAGGGTGTTCGCCAGCGCCTCGGGCAGATCGGCGAACAGCTCCGCCATCTCGGCGGCGGGCTTCACCCAGCGCTCGGACGAGGAGCGCGGGCGATCGGCGGCGTCCACTTGCGTCGAGTTGGCGATGCACAGCAACGCGTCGTGCGCGGCGTGGAAGCTGCGGTCGGAGAACTGCGCCGGGTTGGTGCCGACGAGCGGGATGTCGCGGGTGTAGGCGAGCGCGATCAGGTCTTCCTCGCTCTCGTCCTCCTCGGGCTCGCCGGTGCGGGTGATCTCGATGTAAAGACGGTCCCCGAACAGGGATTGCAGCGTGTCGCAGTAGCTCTCCGCCTGTTCGTGACGGCCCGCCGCGAAAAGGCGCGCCAGCGCGCCCTCATTGCCGCCGGTCAGGCAGATCAGTCCGTCGGTATGGCCGCGCAGCGATTCCAGCTCGACGTGCGGGTCCAGTTCCAGCGGGCGCCCAAGGTGGGCACGGCTGACGTGATCGCACAAGTTGAGCCAGCCCGCCTCGTTCTGCGCGAACAGGGCAAGCCAGTCGATCGCGCGCTCCTGTCCCTGCTTGGCGGCACCCGGACGGGCAACCGCGAGGAAAGTGCCGACGATCGGCTGCACACCCGCGCCCTTCGCCGCCCCTGCGAAGATCGGCGCGGCATAGAGCCCGTTACGGTCGCATAGCCCCGCGGCGGGGAACTTGCGCTCCTTGGCCAGCTTGGCGATCGCCTTCGGGTCGATCGCGCCGTCCAGCATGGTGAAGCTGGAGAAGATGCGGAGCGGTACGAAGGGAGCATGCGGCATCCGGCAAATCTATGCACTGCCCCCCGGCCCGATCAAGGCCATCGCGTGACAAGGCAGGGGATACATCGGGACATGGTTAACCCTGGACGATGAAGCGGCCTTCATCCCACGGCCCGAAACGTTCGAGCGAGCAGCCATTCTCCCGTGAAAGTCCCGTTCGAGCAACGATTTGCAACGCCAGCCTCTTGCGCCGCGCCAACACGAAGCGTTAACGACATTGCGTTAGGTGCATATGTGGACGTCCGGAGAGGCCGGACGTGATTCGACCTTCGGAACGGAGCCGCCGATGACTCATCTGTCGCATCCGCTTCGAAGGCATCGCTGACGCCGCCGATGCCCGATATTACCACGATCGCCGCGTGCAGCACGGCACTCGGCGCAATCATGTGCATTGCCATCCTGCTGTCGTGGTTCAAGGACGGTCGCCCGGTGCAGCGGCGCTGGCAGTTCGCACCGTTCGGGATCGCGGTGTCGGCCGGTGTCCTTCTGACTTATCCGGAAATATTACCCGGCCCGCTTGGCCTGAGGCTGGGCTGGTTCGCGTTGACGCTGGTTTACGGCTCTGCCTGGCTGGCGGCGCGGGTGACGGCGGGACGCAAGCCCCGGCCGCTGCTGATGCTGCTGCCCTGCGTGGCGGTGCTGCTTTTCTCGGCGACCATCGGTGCGGACGATGCCATGGCAGAGCTGCGCATGATGCCGCGCGTCCTGCTCTTCGCGCTGTTCGACGGTCTGGCCGCGCGCGAATTCATGCGGATGCGCCAGCCGCAGTTGCAATCGGCGACGACGCTGTACTGGATCTTCGCGGTGTTCTGCGTGTTCGAACTGCTGCGCACGCCCTTCTCGCTCTCGCTGCCCGCGCCGTTCGGACCGAAGGAAACGCAGGTCTGGTCGATCGCGCTGTTCAACTTCCTGATCGTATTGCAGGGCCTGCTGCTTGGCGTGTTCCTGACCGCGCTGGGGCGTGAGCAACTGGCAGCACAGCACTATCGCCTGGCCTCCATCGACCCACTGACCGGAATCGGCAATCGCCGCGCCCTCGACGATCGCATCGAGGCGCTGGCCCGGTCGCCGCGCGGCGAAGACTGCGTCGCCGTGGCGCTGCTCGACATCGACCGTTTCAAGGCGATCAACGACGAACTCGGCCACGGCTTTGGCGACATCGTGATCGTCGGCGCGGCGATGGTGGCGCGCGAGACGCTGGGTGCCGGAAACGTTTTTCGCGTGGGCGGCGAGGAGTTCGCGGCCATCATCCAGGCGCGCACGCCCGAGGCGGTCATGACCCGCGCCGAAGCCGTGCGCATCGCCTTCGAGGCACGCAGCCATGTCAGCGGAAGCGAATCGCGGCGCTGCACGATCAGCGTTGGCGTGGCGATGATGGAACCCGGCGACGATCACTCTGCGCGCTTCACCGCGGCTGACGAAGCGCTTTACCTGGCCAAGCACCTCGGGCGCAATCGTACGGTATTGGCCACGCCCGGCCAGCGCGCGGCCCCGCCTCCGATCGACTTGCGGGCAGTTGCCGCCGAGCGCCGCGCTTCGGCTTAGCGCGCCGTCAACGGATCGTGGCCGACGCGCGCTTCGCCGTCGACGGCGAAGTCCATGATGATGTCACTGGCCGGATCGTAGCGCGGCCAGACCGGCCGCTTGCCGCCATTGGGATCGCCGCTGGTGGCAAAGGCGACGAGCGCATCACTGATCGTGCCGCCCATCGCATCGTCGCGAGCCGTCGTGACATCGCCATACTTGATCGTCTGTGTATCGAAGAAGAAAGGAATGTCGCTGGCGTGTCTTGCCCCTGGCTTGCCCACCGAGGATGCCACGTAGGAGAACCGATAGGCGTAGACCGGGGCGCCTGCCTGCGACAGCGTTCGCGCCACGTCGCGGGCACCCTTGATCATGAAACCGTCCGGGCCACCCATGTCGGCGCTGGTCGCCCCAATCATCACCGGCACCTTCGTGAACTTGCCATCGGCATAGGCCTTCGCCACATCGACCGCGATGCGGCCATCGACGAAAGGCGAGGAGAACGCCGGACGCTTCGCTGCGAACAGCGCCTCGAGATTCAGACCATCGACCACCTGCTCCGCCGGGAGCGCGCGCAATTTTGCCAGCGCCTGCGGATCGTCGGCCGCGATGCCCTTCGTGGCGGCGAAAGCCGTGCCGGTCTTCTCCGCCTCGGCCAGACCGCCCGCTCCGAGCGCAGTGCCGTCTCCGCCGGACATGACGACCGCCCGGGCGAACAGACCTTGCGTCAGCGGCGAAGTCATCAGCATGTGCACCGACATGCCGCCCGCGCTCTCGCCGATAATCGTGACGTTCGCGGGATCGCCGCCGAAAGCCGCGATGTTCTGATGCACCCACTTGAGCGCGGCGACCTGATCGAGCGTGCCGTAGTTGCCCAGTAGCCCGCCGTCGGCATCGGCCTTGGTCAGTTGCGGGTGAGCGAAAGTGCCGAAACGGCCAACGCGGTAGTTGAAACTCACCACCATCACGCCCTTGCGCGCCAGTTCGGCGCCCGAATAGGTCGGCGGCGAAGCGCCGCCGTTCAAGAAGCCGCCGCCATAGATCCAGAAGACCACCGGCAACTGCGCCTTCGCGCCCTCCGGCTTCCAGACGTTGAGGTAGAGGCAATCCTCGGCGGGCGGCGTGCCGAGCGGTGCGGCGTCGCTGGGAAACGGCTTCTGCATGCAGTCGTGGCCGTAGGCAGTCGCCGGACGCACACCGGCCCATGCCGCGACCGGTTGCGGCGCGCGCCAGCGCAGGTCACCCACCGGCGGCGCGGCGAAGGGAATGCCCTTCCAACTGACCACGCCTTTGTTCGCCTCACCCCGGACTTCTCCGCTGCGCGTCACGGCAACCGGGTCGGCGATGGCGGCCGGTGAACAGGCGGTGGCAGCAAGAATGATGGCCGATAGAAAAGTGGGGGCTTTCAAGAAGGTCTCCTGACGTCGTCGTCCCGGACCTGATCCGGGACCACTGGCCGTGAACAACCCACCTTTCGACAGGGCGTTCGGCGCACGCTCCAGACTAAAGACCGCCATCGGTCCCGGATCAAGTCCGGGACGACGACAGCAACTTAGATATCTCCTTGTCGAGCGCAGCGGGCTTGTCGGTCGGGGCGAAACGGCGCACGACCTTGCCTTCGCGGTCGATGAGGAACTTGGTGAAGTTCCACTTGATCGATTTGGAGCCGAGCAGCCCAGGCGCCTCGGCCTTGAGCCAGTCGTAGAGCGGCACAGTGTCCGGCCCGTTGACCTCGACCTTGCCCATCAGCGGGAACGAGAGGCCAAAGTTCACCTCGCAGAACGCCGCGATCTCGGCGGCATCGCCGGGTTCCTGGCCGCCGAACTGGTTGCAGGGGAAGGCGATGATCTCGAACCCCTGTTCGCGGTACTTGCGCCAGAGTTCCTCCAGCCCCTTGTACTGCGGAGTGAAGCCGCACTTGCTGGCGGTGTTGACCACCAGCACCACCCTACCCAGCCGATCGGCAAGACTGGTCGTCTCGCCGTTGGGAAGGGTCGCGGTGAAATCCGCGATGGTTCGGGGATCTTTAGTCACGAATACCGCTCAAGACGCCGGAAAATCGGCGCGGCGGGACAAGTGCCGGATCTCGCCAATGCGCATCGTGTGATCGCCGTCCTTCTCGATCGCATAGTCGTCCTGCTTCGCCTCGGGCAGTCCCATCACGAAGGCGACCAGTTCCGCCACGGTGCCGCGGCGGATCGTCTTGAAGTTGTGGAACAGCCCGCCGCCGTCCTCGCACTTGTGCAGTTCGGCCGTGTCGTCCCAGCCGAAGCTCCGAGGCGGAGTGCTGCCGGCTGCGATAGTGGACGGGATGTCGCTCATTGGCGGGTTCCTTTCTTATCGCCTGGATTAAGCAATGTGGGAAAGGAAAACCGCGAGTTCAACGGCGGTTCCGGCGAAGAATCAGGAACCTGAGATTGCCCACCCCTGCCCCTCCCGTCAGCGGGAGGGGCATGAGAGAACTGCGCTTGCGCCGCTCAGGTCAGCACCCCGTCATGCAGTCGCACCACCCGGTCCATCGCCGCCGCCAGCCGCTCGTTGTGCGTGGCGACGAGCGCGGCGCTGCCCTCTCCGCGCACCAGCGCGAGGAACTGGGCGAAGACCTTGTCCGCCGTCGCCTCGTCGAGATTGCCGGTGGGTTCGTCGGCCAGCACCATGTGCGGGCGGTTGGCCAGCGCGCGGGCCACGGCGACGCGCTGCTGCTCGCCGCCCGAGAGCTTGCTCGGACGATGCTCCAGCCTTGCGCCGAGGCCCAGCGCAGTGAGCAGTTCGGTCGCTCGCGCATCGCACTCGGTACGCGGCTTTCCGGTGATCAGCTGGGGCAGCACGACGTTCTCGATCGCGTTGAAGTCGGGCAGCAGATGGTGGAACTGATAGACGAAACCGATGTGATCGCGACGCACCGCCGCGCGCTGGTCCTTGCCCAGCTTGCTGGCGTCGATCCCGGCGATCTCGATCTTGCCGCCGAAGCCGCCTTCGAGCAGGCCGATCGCCTGCAGCATCGTCGACTTGCCCGACCCCGAGGGACCGAGCAGCGCGACGATCTCGCCGGGGCGGACTTCGAGGTTCACGCCGCGCAGGACGTCGATCTTTACCCCGCCCTGCTCGAAGCTGCGGGTCACGTCGGTCAGGCGGACGACAGGGTCAACGATATCATTCATAGCGCAGCACCTGCACGGGATCGGTGCTCGCCGCCTTGTAGGCGGGGTAGAGCGTGGCAAGGAAGCTGAACACCAGCGCCATGATGCAGATCGTGGCGATCTCCACCGGGTCGGAGCGCGCGGGCAGCTCGGTCAGGAAGCGGATCGAGGGGTCCCACAGGTTCTGGCCCGTCAGGATCTCCACCAGATGCACGATCGGCTGGCGGAAATAGAGGAAAATGAAGCCGATGATCACGCCCGCCACTGTGCCCATCGCGCCGATGCAGAAGCCGGCGGTGACGAAGACCTTGAGCAGCGAGTGCCGCGTCGCCCCCATCGTGCGCAGGATCGCGATGTCGCGGGTCTTGGCGCGCACCAGCATGATGAGCGAGGAGAGGATGTTGAACACCGCCACCAGCACGATGATCGAGAGGATCACGAACATCGCCACCCGCTCCACCGCCAGTGCCTCGAACAGCGAGGCGTTGATGGTCCGCCAGTCGGTGACGACGGCGCGGCCCGAGAGCTGGCGCGTCAGCGGCGCGAGGATCTCGCCCACCCGGTCGGGGTTGTTGGTGGTGACCTCGATCATGCCGATCGAATCGCCCGTCAGCAGCAAGGTCTGCGCATCGGGGATGGGCATGATGACGAAGGCGTTGTCGTAGTCGTAGACGCCGATCTCAAAGATCGCGGCGACGCGATAAGCGACCGAGCGCGGCACCGTCCCGAACGGAGTGGAGCGACCCAGCGGGTTCATGATCGTGATGACATCGCCCACCTGTACGCCAAGGTTCTGCGCCAGCTGCGTGCCGATCGCCACGTTCTCCGAGCCCGGCTTGAGTTCGGCTATGTTGCCGACCTTCACCTTGTCACGGACGCGGCCGATATCCTCGGCGGTCTGTCCACGCAGTTGGATCATCTCGACGCGGCCGTTGAAGGTCACGGCCAGCGGCTGGTCGATCAACGGCGAGGCACGGACGACGCCCGGCGTGGCGCGCACGTCCTTGAGCACGCCCTGCCAATCGTCGAGGCGGCCGCCGTAAGCCTGGATGATGGCATGGCCGTTGAGGTTGACGATCTTGTCGAAGAGTTCGGCGCGAAAGCCGTTCATCACGCTCATGACGATGACCAGCGCGGCAACGCCGAGCATGACCGCGACGAGGCTGATGCCGGCGACGAGAGCGATGAAGCGCTCGCCCTTTCCGGGCAGCATGTAGCGCTTGGCGATCGTCCATTCGAAGGGGGATAGGATCAAGCGAGGGGGTCCGTCTTGAAAAGGTGAAGAGGCATTAGGATGCGCGGGCGGTGCTGGCAAGCTGCGGGCGGACGGATGGTTCCCGAGGGGGTGGTACGAATGCGGGAGGTCTGCAGGGTTTACACTGTCTGATGGGTGAACCGTTGATGTCCGAGTGCAGGTGAGGCGCGGATTTGCGCGGGTTTTGAGCGTAGCGCGAGGTGACAGGTGTGACCTTACGAATGCGATGTGTCACCTTGTGGGGTGGAGGTGTCACCTTGTGGTGTAAACTTGTGCTGCCGGGAGTGAACGGGCTGGCCATGAACACATGGTATGGGATTGCGGGTACTGTAGGAAAGTGGACTGTCTGGAAGCGCCTCAAAGTCGTCGTCCAAACATCATCGTCATCCCAGCGAAGGCTGGGACCGCTCTCGTCATCATGCTGCTTCTCGGCGAGGCCGGGATAAAGTTCGCACTGCCCTGCCGATAGGGCTCATCATGGTCACAACGGTCCCAGCCTTCGCTGGGATGACGGTCCGTTTCTGAAGCAGCAACTTCCCACCCAAACCCGTCATCTTCCCGTCACCAAACGGGCGCAGGAACCACCGCCCTCAACGGCCCATCCCTTCCCCCTTGCTTTTCGACGCGATCGCAGCCAAATGCGCGTCGCGTTTGGACGCGCCAGTCGGGCTGGAAAAATACCATGAACATGACTCACCCCTTCCTTGATGTCGACGGGGACAAACTGCGCGAAGAGTGCGGTATTTTCGGCGTTATCGGGGCAAAGGAAGCTGCGGCCATCACTGCAGCCGGACTCCATTCGCTCCAGCATCGCGGGCAGGAGGCGGTGGGCATCACCAGCTTCTCCGGCGCGGAGTTCCACTCGCACCGCGGCATCGGCCACGTGGCGCAAGTGTTCCGCCAGAAGGAAGTGGACACCCTGCCCGGCTCGATGGCCTCGGGTCACGTGCGCTACGCCACCACCGGCGGCTCGGGGCTTCGCAACGTCCAGCCGCTGTTTGCCGACCTTGCCGACGGCGGCTTCTCGATCGCCCACAACGGCAATATCTCCAACGCGATGACGCTCAAGCGCGATCTGGTTTCCAAGGGCTCGATCTTCCAGTCGACCTCGGACACCGAAGTCATCATCCACCTGGTCGCCACCAGCCGCTATCCCACGCTCGTCGATCGCTTCGTCGATGCCCTGCGCATGGTGGAAGGCGCCTACTCGCTGATCTGCATGACCACCGAGGGCATGATCGCCTGCCGCGATCCGCTGGGCATCCGCCCGCTGGTGATGGGCCGCATCGGCGACGCCATCGTCTTCGCCTCCGAAACCGTCGCGCTCGACATCGTCGGCGCCGACTTCGTGCGCACGATCGAGCCGGGCGAAATGGTGCAGGTCGATCACAAGGGTACGATCTCCAGCCACCGCCCCTTCGGCAATCCCTCGCCGCGCCCGTGCATCTTCGAGCACGTCTATTTCTCGCGCCCCGACTCGGTCATGGACGGCCTTTCGGTCTACCAGGTGCGCAAGCAGATCGGGGTCGAACTGGCCAAGGAATCCTTCGCCGACGCCGACGTGGTCATCCCCGTACCCGACAGCGGCGTTCCCGCCGCGATCGGCTATGCGCAGGAATCGGGCATCCCGTTCGAGCTGGGCATCATCCGCTCGCACTACGTGGGCCGCACCTTCATCCAGCCCGGTGACGCCGCCCGCCATGCCGACGTGAAGCGCAAGCACAACGCCAACCGCGCCGTCGTCGAAGGCAAGCGCATCATCCTCATCGACGATTCGATCGTGCGCGGCACGACCTCGAAGAAGATCGTCGAGATGATGCGCGATGCCGGCGCTGCCGAAGTGCACATGCGCATCGCCAGCCCGCCGACCGAGCACTCGTGCTTCTACGGCGTCGATACGCCCGAGCGCTCCAAACTGCTCGCCGCGACGATGGACACCGAGGCGATGGCCGATTTCATCAAGGCCGACAGCCTGGCCTTCGTCTCGATCGACGGCCTCTACCGCGCCGTCGGCGAATCGGAGCGCAAGAAGAGCTGCCCGCAGTTCTGCGACGCCTGCTTCTCGGGCGAATACCCGACCAAGCTGACCGACTTCTCGGACCGCTTCCCGGAACTCGATGCAGCGTGACCTTCAAGGATCAGGTCGCACTCGTCACCGGCGCCAGCCGGGGTATCGGCGAAGCCACTGCCGTCGCGCTGGCCGCTGAGGGCGCGCATGTCGTCCTGACCGGGCGCGATACCAAGGCGCTCGAACGCGTCGAGGAGCGCATCTACGAGGCGGGCGGATCGGCCACGATCGCGCCGGTCGATCTGGTCGAGCCCGACGGCATCGCCCGCCTTGCCAGTGCCGTGCAGGACCGCTGGGGCCGGCTCGACGTGCTGGTAATCAATGCGGCGATTCTGCCCGAACTCACCAGCGTCGCCGACATCGACCAGCGCGCCTTCAACAAGGCGCTGACCACCAACGTCCTCTCGACGCAGGCGCTGATCGCGAACTTCGATCCGCTGCTGAAGAAGAGCCCGAACGCGCGCGTGGTCGGCCTGACCACCACCGTCGCGCAGGCACCGCGCGCCTACTGGGGTGCCTACGGCGCCACCAAGGCCGCGTTCGAAGTGCTGCTGGACTGCTACGCGCAGGAAACCGCCAAGACCTCGAACATTCGCGTCGCCATCGTCAACCCCGGCGCCACCCGCACCGCCATGCGCGCGCGGGCCTATCCGGGCGAGGCACCGGCCTCGGTCAAGCCGCCCGAAGTCGTGGCGGACCGCCTCACGGCACTGCTCGGAGAGAGTTTCGCGACGGGCCACCGGGAAACCGTTAACCAGCCGCAATAACCGGATCGTAACCCCAAACTGGGACACATCGGGCAAATTGGCGTTGTAGACACGTCGTAATTTGCGCGAGGTCGCCCATGGATCACACCCAGCAGGAACGCTACGCCGCCGCCGCGCAGGAAGATCGCAGCGCGCATCGCAACCGCATTTCGATCCCTGCCACGCTGCGCCCCTCCGGGTCCAAGAGCTTCCAGACGGCGGTGCGCGACTTGTCGCTCTCGGGCTTCTCGGCGACGGCGATGAGCCACATCGCGCCGCGTACGATGTGCTGGCTGACGCTGCCCGGCAGGGAAGAGGCGCTGCCCGCGAAAGTGGTGTGGTGGGACAACGGGCTTGTCGGCTGCGCTTTCGAGCAGTTGCTGGAGCCGCACGAACTGGATGCGGTCATGACGCGCTGGAACCGCGATCGGCGCTAACCGTCATCCCAGCGAAGGCTGGGATCGCTCTCGGCATATTTGGAGATTTCGGCGAGGCTCTGCTGAAATCAGCAACGCCGTCCCGATGGCACACATCATGGTCATAACGGTCCTAGCCTTCGCTGGGATGACGGGCTTTTGATCTCGACGGTCGCCCCTCAACCCATCGCCTTTACCAGCGTCACTTGCGCCACATCGATCCCTCCGCCGAGGAATCCTCCCTCGCAGTACATCAGATAAAACCGCCAGAGCCGCACGAATCGCTCGTCGAAACCCGAGGGCAAACGCCCTTCCTCCACCGCGAGATCGAAGTTCGCCCGCCATTCGCGCAAGGTGCGCGCATAGTCCGCCCCGAAACCGACGCGATCTTCCCAGACCAGCCCCCTCTCCTCGGCCAACGCGCGGAACTCGCTCTCGCGTATCAGCATGCCGCCGGGAAAGATGAAGGTCTGGATGAAGTCGGCGCTGCGGGCATAACCTTCGAAGATCGCATCAGGCATCGAGATCAGTTGCAGCGCCGCCAGCCCGCCCGGCTTCAGCTTGCGCGCGATGCAGTCGAGGAACTCCGGCCAATAAGCCTGCCCGACAGCCTCGACCATCTCCACCGACATGATCGCATCGTACTGGCCGATAACGTCGCGATAGTCCTGCTTGCGGAAATCGACGCTGCCGCGCCCGTCGCTTCGCTCGAACGTCCAGCGCTCGCGCGCATAGGCAAGCTGCTGGTCAGAGAGGCTGATCGCATCGACATGCACCTCGGCATGGCTGGCGACGAAGGCCGCCAGCGTACCCCAGCCGCAGCCGATCTCCAGCACCCGGTCGCCCGGTTCCAGCTCCAGCCGCTCGACGATGGCGCCCGCCTTGGCCGACTGCGCGACGTCCAGCTCTGTCACGAACTGGGCATAAGGGTTCGGCCCCGACACGACTTCGGAATAGAGCGCACTGGAATAGAGCATCGTTTCGCCCAGCCACTGCCCATAGAAGTCGTTGCCGAGGTCGTAGTGCGCGTGGATGTTCTTCAGCGAGCCCTTGCGCGTGTTGCGATGAAGCGCATGGAGCGCGCGGGTGAGCAGCCGCCACGGGCCATGCGCACGGCCGGTGTCTCCCAGCGCCATGGCATTGTCCATGAACAGCGCGAAGAGCGGCACCGGGTCCGGGCTGTCCCACTCGCCAAGGTCCCAGGCCTGATACCAGCCGACCGAGCCCGCCGTCGCCAGCCGCAGCAGCGCGCGCCAGCTGGTGATCTCCACCACGGCGTCGAAACCGGATTGACGACCGCCGAGCAGCCGGGTCTGACCGCCGGGCAGCGTCGCCATGATCGAACCGCGCTCCAGCCCGCGATCAATGCGGTCGAGAATCCGGTGCACCCCGCCCGACCACAGCCGCGCCAGCAACTGGGAGCCGACGCCGATCGCGCGTCCTCCCCCCACAAGTTCCCCACCTCTGCCCGGCGCCTGTGCGTTCATGGCGCGATGATGGACTCGATTTTGCGCCTGGGCAATTGCTCAAGATGCGAAGCCGATTGCCCAAGAACGTCGTCCCGGACTTGATTCGGAACCGGTGACGGTTTGCGCCTAGGGGGCTTGGACAAGCTCAGCCTGAGCGGTATTCCAAGCAGATTTTTAAATTCCGCTCAGGCTGAGCTTGTCGAAGCCCCAGAGACGAGGCGCGCGCCTAAAGACAGCCACCGGTCCCGGATCGAGTCCGGGACGACATCGCTTCAGCTACCCTTCGCCTGCTGCCACGCCGACAGCGCCCGCTCACGCGCGTCGCGATGCTCGATCAACCGGTCCGGGTAGCCCTTCGGCCGCTTGCCCGAGGGCGGATCGTGGATATCCGCGTCGGACAGGTCCGCCAGCTCCGGCACCCATTCGCGGATATAGCCTGCCGCGTCGAACTTCTCCGACTGCGTGAGCGGGGCCATGATCCGCACGAACATGTTGGCGTCCACCCCTGATCCGGCGGTCCACTGCCAGTTCACCGCATTGCTGCCGTAGTCCGCATCGACCAGCGTGTCCCAGAACCACTGCTCGCCCGCGCGCCAGTCGATGAGGAGATGCTTCACGAGGAAACTCGCCGCGATCATCCGCACGCGGTTGTGCATCCAGCCGGTGTGCCACAACTGCCGCATCCCGGCATCGACGATGGGATAGCCGGTGCGCCCCTGCTGCCACGCCTCCAGATCGCGCGTGCTGGTGCGCCAGGGGAACGCGCCGAAGGGATCGCGCGCGTAGCGGCCGCCGTAGTCGGGATACTGCAAGATCACGTTCTGCGCATAGTCACGCCAGCCGATCTCGCCGAGGAACGTCGCGACCGATCCTCCCGCGTCCGCCACCGCATGCCAGACCTGCGCGGGCGAGATCTCCCCGAAGTGCAGGTGCGGCGAGAGCATGGAGGTGCCCTCCACACCCGGCAGGTTACGCTGCCCCTCATAGGCAGAGGCTTCCTCGACGAAGGCGTGCAGCCGCTTGCGCGCGCCCTTCTCTCCCGGTTCCCACATCGCGCGCATGCCGCCCGCCCAGTCGGGCGTGGTGGGGAGTAGTTTCCAGTCGGGCAGCGTATCCGACTCCGGCCACTTCGACGGCACAGCAATCGTCTGCGGCCGCCGCTGCGGATCATGCGGCGGCATCCGCTCGCGCAGGGCGCGCCAGAACGGCGTGTAGATCTTGTAGAGCCCGCCCGAGCCGGTCGTCACCGAGCCCGGCGGGGCGAGGTAGTTGCCGTGGTGCAGGCAAAGCGTCAGCACCTTGCCCACCGCCTTTTCGGCATTGCGCCACCACGGTTCGTAGTGATGCAGCGCGTGGACCTCCTGCGCGCCGGTTTCCTCGGCGAGCTTTGCCAGCACCTCGTCGCTCCGGCCCCGCCGCAGGATCAACCGCGAGCCCTTCTCCTGCAAGGCCGCGCCAAGACTCTCGAGCGAATGGTGCAGCCACCAGCGCGAGGCGCCGCCCATGGCGCGATGCCTGGGCGTCTCGTCGTCGAGGATGTAGACAGGTATCACCGGCCCCTTGCGCGCGGCCTCGGCGATGGCAGGTTGATCGGAAAGGCGCAGGTCGCGCCGCAGCCAGACGATGACAGGAGAACTCATGAGCGGGGCAACGTCCTTCGATAACCGGCGTTCCCTAGCGCGATGACACATTCGATGCACCGGCCCATGAACCGAAGAGTCCTGATCCCTGCCGCCGCCTTGTGCTGGCTGGGCGTCGCCGCGATTGCGATCGCGGTTCACGGCGGCAATGCCGATGCCCTTGATCGGGCGGGCCTGCTGTTCTGGCGTGGCGACACTATGCAACCGCTCGGCCCGAAGGGACTGCTCGAAGCCGTGCGCGACGTGACGGCACTCGGCGGCGTGTTCTTGCGCAACCTATTTGCCATAGGCGCGGTCGCAGCGCTGCTGTTCCTGCGCCAGCGGCGCGACGCTGCCCTCTTCGCGCTGACCGTGATGAGCGGATGGCTGGTCAACAGCGGCCTCAAGGCGCTGGTCGGGCGGGCGCGCCCCGAGATCGTCCCCCACCTCACCGAAGCGGGCGGCAACAGCTTTCCGAGCGGGCACAGCTTCAACGCGGCGGTCGTCTATATCGCTATGGCACTGGCCTTTGCGGCGATGAGCAACCGTTCGTCGGTGCACCGCACGCTGGTCGGCGCAGCGATCGTCGGCACCCTTGCAATCGCCTGGAGCCGCGTCTGGCTCGGCGTCCACTGGCCGAGCGACGCGATCGCCGGATGGCTGGGCGGTGCCGGCTGGGCTTTCCTCGCCTGCGCCCTGTTCCAGCGCCCCGCGCAGCTTGCTGCCGAAGCGATCAGCGACTTGGACAGTCCACCGGAACCCTCGCCGAAACATTGAAGTTGCGGCTGAGACGCGGCCCCGTGAACCGCGCGTCGCCGAAAGTCACCACGGCGCTGCACCCCTGCCGCTCGATCCGCGCCATCGGCAGCTGGGACCACGCGAGGAACTTGACGACCTCCGGCGTGGCGAAGGCGGCCTTGCGCGCCAGCGGGTCGGCCATGTTGTCGGCTATCGACGGCTCGGCGGACACCAGCCCCACCGGATCACGGAGCGGATCGTAACGGCCGTAGGAGATGCGCCCCTCCTGCCGCCAGATCATGTCGCGCCGCCAGAACAGCACAGGCTCGGGCGAGGCGAATATCCGGTCGGGATTGAAGGCCGAGTCCTTCTGCCGCGGCGCACACCATGCCATGGCGGAAATCCCGATGTTGAGCGCAATGAAGCCGATCACGCCCGCCAGCGCCCCGACGGCGGGCTTCGGCGACTTCCAACGGCGCGCCAGCCAAAGCCCCGCGCCCATCATTGCCAGCAACCAGGGCGAGACGATGAACAGCCCGTCGGTGTGGAACCAGCGCCCGCTGGCCGGGGAAAGCAGCTGCACCGCATAAGTGTTCTGCAGGTCGAGCAGCGGATGGGTCAGCGCGCCGAGATAGCACAGCGCCAGCAGCCATCCGAACCGCATCGGCAACCCGCTGCGGAAGGTGGTACCGCGAGACGCCTGCCAGCGGTCGAGCAGCCAGAGCAGTCCCGCCAGCAGCGGCGGCATCAGCAACACCCCGCCGACCAGCCCATGCGTGAAACCCCGGTGCATCGCCAGCGGTGCCCAGGAAGCCCTGCCGAAGAATACGTCGATATCCGGCATGTTCGCCGCGAGTACGCAGGCCGCCAGCCCCTTGCGCGTCCGGTGCTTGAGCCCGGTTTCGGCGAGCGTCCAGCCGACCAGGCTGTGCGTCAGATTATCCATGAATGGCAGGTATTTGCATCGCGAACCTTATCGGGTTTGCGATGCGACATTACAAGCCTCACTCCACCGTCCAGGTCTGCCCCTTGCCCAGCAGCTTGCCGAGGTCCGCGCTCTTGCCCGCCGTAAGGCTCGCCCGCTCGGCGACGACGGCGCTTTCGAACGTCGGCGCGGGATCGTCGTAGATCACCCCCAGCGCCATCGGGAACGGACCGAAAGGCATCTCCACCAGCATATGCGCGAGGCCCCGGTTGTGCACATTGTGAACCGCGACTCCCGCCGCCCGCCAGTCGCCATCGCCCACATCGACGACTTTTAGCGAAAGGGTCTCAAGATCGAGTGACAATCCTTTGGTTTTCTTTGCGAACAAAAGCGGTTCGCCGTCCTGGCAGACGATCTGCATATCCGATGCGACGGCCTTGGCCGTGAAGTCGTCGAAGCGATCCTTGTTATAGACGATGCAGTTCTGGAAGATTTCAAGGAACGCCGCGCCCTTGTGCGCATAGGCGGCCTTGAGAACGTCCGGCAGGTCCTTGGACACATCGTAGCCGCGCGCCACGAACCTTGCGCCAGCCCCCAGCGCGAAGGCGCAGGGGCTCGCCGGACGATCCACCGAACCGATCGGCGAGGTCGGCGACGGCGTTCCCACCCGACTCGTCGGCGAGTACTGCCCCTTGGTCAGCCCATAGATCTCGTTGTTGAACAGCAGGATCTGGCAGTCGAGGTTGCGGCGCAGGACGTGCATCGTGTGATTGCCGCCGATCGACATGCCGTCCCCGTCACCGGTGACGATCCACACGTCGAGTTCGGGATTGGCCAGCTTGATCCCCGTCGCGACGGCCGGGGCGCGGCCGTGGATGGTGTGGAAGCCATAGCTCTCGACGTAATACGGGAAGCGGCTGGAGCAGCCGATGCCCGATACGAACACGGTGTTCTTCGGGTCCGCACCGACCATCGGCAGGGTGCGCTGCACCGCCTTGAGAATCGCATAGTCGCCGCAGCCGGGGCACCAGCGTACTTCCTGGTCGGTTTCCCAGTCCTTCAGCGTGGTCTGGATCGGGGTCATGTCGTTCATGATGAGATCTATCCTGACGAATTGGGCCTAAGCGCTCAGGGCTTTTCGATTTCCGGTGCCGGAAGCTGCGTCTCGTTGACCGAGACTTCGCCGCCCTCGTTGCCGGGGACCGCATCGAAGAAGGTCGCGATGGCGGCCTCGATCTCGGCGATGGCGAAGGGCTGGCCGCTGGTCTTGGACAACGGCACCGCATCGATCAGGAAGTGGTCGCGCAAGACCGTCTTGAACTGCCCGGTGTTCATCTCCGGCACCACGACCTGCTCGAACCCGGCCAGCAGTTCGCCAAGGTTCCGGGGTAGCGGCCAAATGTGGCGGACATGAATGTGGCTGACGTCCAGCCCCTTGCGCCGCGCCCGCCGCACCGCCTGATGGATCGGCCCGAAGGTAGAGCCCCAGCCGACCACCGCCAGCTTTCCCGACGCCGCCCCGAGCGCCACCTCCTGCGGCGGCACGGCGTCCGCGACGGCGTCCACCTTGGCCTTGCGCGCGTCGGTCTGGGCCTGATGGACGTCGGGGGCATAGTCGATATTGCCGGTATCCACGGCCTTCTCGATGCCGCCGATGCGGTGCATCAGCCCCGGCGTCCCCGGCCTGATCCACGGCCGCGCTCCGCGCCGGTCGCGCCTGAAGGGCAGGGGCTTGCCTTCCGGGTTGTTGGTCTCGGTCAGGAATTCCACCGGGAACGGGCTGAAGCCGCCGGGATCAGGCACCTTCCACGGCTCGGAGGCATTGGCGATGTAGCCGTCGGTCAGCAGGATCACCGGCGTCATGAATTGCGTGGCGATGCGGCAGGCCTCGATCGCGCATTCGAAGGCATCGGCAGGCGAGCGCGCGGCGATCACCGGCAGCGGGGCATCGCCGTTGCGCCCGTAGACTGCCTGATAGAGATCCGATTGCTCGGTCTTGGTCGGCAGCCCGGTGGACGGCCCTCCCCGCTGCGAATTGACGATGACCAGCGGCAGTTCGGTCATGATCGCCAGCCCCATCGCCTCCCCCTTGAGCGCGATGCCCGGCCCCGACGAGGACGTGACGCCGAGCTGCCCGGCATAGGACGCGCCGATCGCCGCACAGATGGCCGCGATCTCGTCCTCGGCCTGGAAGGTGGTGACGCCGAACTCCTTCATCTTCACGAGGTGATGCAGCACCGCCGAAGCTGGCGTGATCGGATAGCCGCCGAAGAACATCTCCAGCCCCGCCAGTTGCGCCCCCGCCACCAGCCCGAGCGAAATCGCCTCCGCGCCGGTCACCGTGCGGTAGAGCCCCGGCTCGGTCGGCACCGGATCGATATGCAGCTTGCGCAGCGGGCCGGTGAGTTCCGCCGTCTCGCCATAGGCATGCCCGGCGTTGAGCGCGGCGATGTTCGCCTCGGCCAGCACCGGCGCCTTCGCGAACTTGGCATGGAGCCAGTCGACCAGCGGCCGGCGGGCGCGGGCG
>NZ_ALVC01000128.1:0-20651 GCF_000293195.2 Sphingomonas sp. LH128 | reverse complement strand
GGCGCGGCGGGCGGCGGCGCGGCATCCGCCACTTGAGTATTCTCGGCGGGCTCGGAGGGTCTGCTGGCGATGTCCATGCCTGTTACTTAGAGGCTCGGCGGCCGATTGCCAGCGGGGGATTCGTCATTGGCGATCCGCCCACCCCCAACCCCTCCCGCAAGCGGGAGGGAAGCGAGACTTGCGAAGCCGCAGGCTGAGTTAGTCGCAGCGGGGTGGGCATCGCGCGCTACCTTCGCTAGCTATGGACCATGCGCCGCCTGTTCATCTTCGGTCTCGGCTATACCGCCGGTTTCATCGCCTCGTTGTTCGAGGCGCACGGGTGGGAAGTGGTCTCGACCGGCAGCGGGGGCACCCTTGCCTTCGACGAGGAAGGCAGTGTGCGCCTTGCTCTGGCGGATGCCGATCACGTGCTCTCCTCGGTCCCGCCGGGACGTGAGGGGCGGGGCGAACCGCTGGACTTCGTACTCGAGCGCTATGGCAATGCGCTAAGGGGCAAGGCGCTGTCGTACTTGTCCTCCACCGGCGTCTACGGCGATACCGCCGGCGCGTGGGTGGACGAGAGCGCGCCTGTCGGCACCGGCCGCCGCACAGCGCGGGCCGAAGCCGATGCGGCATGGCTGGCGCTGGGCGCGCGGGTCTATCGCCTTCCGGGGATCTACGGCCCCGGCCGCTCGATACTGGAACGGCTGACGCTGGGCCGCGCGCATCGGATCGACCTGCCCGATCAGGTCTTCAGCCGCGTCCATGTCGAGGACATCGCGGCCGGGGTGCTGACCGGGATCAGCGCTCAACCGGGCGCCTACAACCTCGCCGACGACCTGCCCTGTGCGCAGAACCTGCTGGTGGAGGAAGCGTGCCGCCTTACCGGGACGCCGCTACCGCCGCTGCAATCGCTGGAGGAGGCTGAGCTGTCACCCATGGCGCGGGCCTTCTACGCGGAGAATCGGCGCGTCGCGAACGGTAGGGCCAAGCGCGTGTTTGGCTGGCGGCCGCGCTACCCCACTTATGTCGAGGGCCTAGCCGCGCTTGCGCGCCGCCAGCGCGATCACTAGCCCCGCCAGCGCCAGCACCGCGCCGCCGACCGCAAGGCCGGTCCAGCGATAGCCTTCGAACAGCGTCGAGAGCCCCATCGCCACCACCGGCACCGCGACGCCGTTGTAGGCCGCGCGGCCAGGCCCGAGTTCGCGGATCAGCATGAAGTAGAGCGGGAAGGTCACCACCGATCCGGCGATCGCCAGGTAGGCGATCCCGGCGAGGTATTCCCAGCGCGTCTCCATCACCGGCGCGCCGACGGTGGCGAGGCTCCAGCAGGCGTCGATCGCGGCGCCCAGCAGCATCGCCCATGCCAGCATCGGCACCATCGGCTGCGCGCGGCCAAGGCTCGTGCCCTGCAGGATGTTGGCGGTGGAGGCGCTGAGGATGCCCGCGCAAGTCATCAGCACGCCGAGCGCGACGCGGCCCTCGGGCGGAGCGCTGCGGTATTCGTGAACCATCAGCAGCGCGATGCCCGCGATCGCCACCAGCGAGCCCGCGATGAAGCCCGGCGTCACCCGCTGGCCGAGGAATATCCGCGCCAGCACCGCATTGGGCAGCATCAGCAGCGCGTAGCAGACGGCGACCAGCCCCGAGGTCAGGTGGATCTCGGCCTGGTAGACGAACTGGAAGTTGCACACGAACTGGCTCAGCCCGACCAGCAGCGCCAGCCCCATGCCCTGCCGCGAAAGGCGCAGGCTGTCGCGCCGCAGCAGCGCGAGCGCCAGCATTCCCGCGCCCGCCAGCGCGAAACGATACGTGATCGACCATGTCGGCGGCACCGATCCGACCTGATCCTTGATCACCAGCCAGGTCGAGCCCCAGATCGCCGTGACGACGAGGAAGGCGAAGATCACCTTGCCTCGGGAAGCGGGCTCCTGCGCCTCGGTCACAGCCCGGCCAATGCCCTGGCGAGAGCGGAGACGTGCGCGTCCTTCGCATCCCACGACGTCACCAGCCGCGCGGCATCGGCGCCCCAGTCGTAGAAGGCGAAGCCTTGCGCACGCAGCGCCTCGCGCTCGGCGGCGGTGCAGGTGAGGAAAATCTCGTTGGCCTCTACCGGATGGAGCAGGCGGCCCGGCGCGGCAGCGGCGATTTCGGCGGCGGCGGCATTGGCGGCGCGCGCGTTGCCCAGCCACAAGTCGCCCTCCAGCATCGCGAGGATCTGCGCGGCCATGAAGCGGCCCTTGGACTGCAGGTGCCCGGCGCGCTTGCGGCGGTAGCGGATCGTGCGCGCGGCCTCGACGTCGAAGAAGACGATGGCCTCCGCGCCCATGCCGCCGTTCTTGACGAAGCCGAAGCTCAGCGCATCGACCGCGCCTGCGGCCTCGGCGGGAGAGCAGCCCAGATACGCCGTCGCATTGCCGAAGCGCGCGCCGTCCATGTGCAGGCCAAGGCCGCGCGCCTGCGCGAAAGAGGCGATCGCGGCGACTTCCTCGGGACGGTAGACGCAGCCGTACTCGCTCGCCTGCGTGATCGAGATCGCATGGGGCTGGACCTGATGGACGTCGTCGCGGATCGGATCGATCACGGCGGCGAGGGTTTCCGGCGTGACCTTGGCGCTGGCCCCGTCCGCCAGCAGCAGCTTGGCGCCGTGAAGGAAGAAGCCCGGCGCGCCCGCCTCGTCCATCTCGATATGCGCCTCGCGGTGGCAGACGACGGCGCCGTGCGGTGGCACCATGGCGGCGAGGGCAAGGCAGTTGGCGGCGGTCCCGCTCGCCACCCACAGCACCGCGCACTCGCGCCCGAACAACGCCGAGAACGTGGCGTCGAGGCGCTGGCTCAGCGCGTCGTTGTCATAGGGCGCGTCGGGCGCATCGGCGGCCATCATCGCCTTCCAGACGGCGGGATGGACGGCGGCGGCATTGTCGGACGTGAACTGCATGGCCATATGCCCTGTGAGCGCGCGCACGCCCCGTCAAGCGCGCAACGAGGAGAACCGCCCCATGGTCGGCGTCACCATTACCAAGCACGAGTTCGGCTCGGCCGGAGAGTACCACGCCCACGTTGCGGACAGCGAGCATATCGGCCGCCTGACATGGACCGAACGCGGCCTGGTGCGTTCTGCCGACCACACACTGGTCCCCGAGGCGATCGGCGGGCGCGGCGTCGCGATGCGGCTGGTCGAGGCGATGGTCGCCGATGCGCGCGAGAACCACTTCAAGATCGAGCCGGCATGCAGCTACGTCGCGGTGGCGTTCAAGCGGCATCCGGAATGGGCGGACGTGAAGGCGTGAGCGCGCTGGGGTCGGCCCTGGCCCACTCCCCTCGTCATTAGTCCCACTCCCCTCGTTCGTCATTGCGAGCGTAGCGAAGCAATCCAGGGCAATTCAGCGCCGCCCTGGATTGCTTCGCTACGCTCGCAATGACGAACGAGGGGGAGGTTGCTTACCCTCCCCACCCATCCGCCAGAAACCGCGTAGCCAGCCCGGCGAGGAAGGCCGCACCGCGCGGCATCACGCTTTCGTCGACCATCATCCGCGTCGAATGTATGCCGCAGCACTGGCGCCAGTCCGCGTCCTCGTGGCTGACGCCGAGGAAAAACATCGCGCCGGGCACTTTCTCCAGCACGTAAGCGAAGTCCTCCGCGCCCATGATCGGGTCGGCGAGGCGCAGGAATGCCGCCTCGCCCAGCAGGTCGCGGGCGACGGCCTCGCCAAAATCGACGGCGCTGGGGTCGCACAGGGTCACCGGGAAGCCCTCGATCACCTCGACCTCTGCCTTGAGCCCGTGCGCGCCGGCGATCCCGGCGGCGAGCAGCGGCAGTTCGTCCTTCAGCCGCGCGCGGTTGGCGGCGGAAAGCGTGCGCATGGTGCCGGTCATGGTCGCGGTGTCGGGGATCACGTTGTGCGCGGTGCCCGCTTCGATCTTCGAGATGGTGACGACGACGGGATCGAACACGCTGAACCGGCGCGCCACCATGGTCTGGATGGCGCCGACGATCTCGCAGGCGATCGGCACCGGGTCCATCGTATCGTGAGGCATCGAGGCATGGCCGCCGCGCCCAGTCACGGTGATCCTGAGCTGGTCCGCCGCCGCCAGCAGAGCGCCCGCGCGCCCGCCGATCAGGCCGTGGGGCGCATTGGGCATGACGTGGAGCGCAAAGGCCGCGTCAGGCAGCGGCCGGTCGAAGCCCTCCCCGCCGAGCAGGCCGTCCTCCAGCATGAAGCGCGCGCCGTGGTAACCTTCCTCGCCGGGCTGGAACATGAAGCGGACCTCGCCCGCCAGCCGGTCGGCCTGCGCGCAGAGCAGCTGCGCGGCCCCGGCAAGCATGGCGACGTGGGTGTCGTGGCCGCAGGCGTGCATGACGCCGGGTATGATGGAGGCGAAGTCCAGCCCGGTTTCCTCGGGCATCGGCAGCGCGTCCATGTCGCCGCGCAGCAGCACCGAGCGGCCCTTTCCCGCGCCGCCCCTGAGCGTCGCGACGAGGCCGGTTGTGGACGGCCCTTCCGCCCATTCAAGGGGCAGGTGCGCCAGCGCCTCGCGGATCTTGTCGCGCGTCTTCGGGGTGTGGAGGCCGATTTCGGGCTCGGCGTGGATCGCACGGCGCAAGGCGACGATGCTGTCGGAAAGGGCGGCGGCTTCGGCAACGAGGGTCATGCTGCGCATGATACGCGCGGACGCTTCGCTGTCGAGCCGGGGTTACTCCTCCGGCCCGATCTCGGCGTCGTCGGGCAGGCCCACCATGATCTTGCCCGCATCGACCTGACGCAGCGTATGCCACGCCATCACGCCCATGGCGACGTAGGAGGTCGCCCCCGCCAGCGCCACGGCCCAGGCCGCGCCGCTCGGGCCGATGGGGATGAACTGCCACAGGCCCACGCCCAGCGCCGCCAGCGCGATCAGGCGCGCGACGAGCGACTGGCGCGCCTTGCCGGTCGAGTGCAGCACCGGCTCGAACGCCACGCTGGCAAGGTCGAAGCTGGCGGCCACGGCCAGCGGGATGAGGATCGAGGCGCCGCTTTCGAAGGCATCGCCGCCGATCATCGCCAGCAGTTGTTCGCCGAGGAAGTACGCGACTGCCACCACGGCAAGGCCCGCACCGCCCGCGATCAGGCTGGTCTGGAGCGCCAGCTTGCGGAATTCCTCGGCCTTGGAGGCGACGCGGACGCGGGCCACTTCGGCATAGACCGAGCGGGTCAGCAACGTGGAGAGCTTGCTCAGCGCCTGCGACAGCTGCGAGGCGAGGCGGTAGAGGCCCGCCGCCTTGGTGCCGACCCAGCCGCCGACGACCAGCAGCGGGCCGTTCTTCATGGCCGCATCGATGGCCGAGCCCATGTAGGTGACGAAGAAGAACTGGGTGACGCCCGGGTTCTCCCGGATCGCGCGGCGCAGCTGGAAGAGGTAGGAAATCCGCACCGCCTGCGGGCTGAGGCGCCGGGCCATGGTCCAGTAGAGGATGGCCTCGAGAATATCGATTGCGGCCCAGGCCGCAAGGAAGCGGCCGACGGTCGGCCCGGTGAACCAGATGATCAGCGCGGCGACGAGGCGCCCGCTCGGCACGATCGCCTCGACATAGACGGCCATATCGAACCGGTTGAGCGCGCGCACGATCCCGGTCGGGGCCGAAACCAGCGCCCAGAGCGAGCCGACGCAGTACCAGAACGCGATATGGATGAAGCTGGGGTTGAGTTCGAGCAGATGCGCGAAGCCGAAGATCAGGATCGCCGCCAGCCCGCAGCCGAGAATCGCGCCGACCGCATCGATCACCCCGCACAGCATGCCGAGGCGGCCGAACTTCTCCCAGTCCTTTGCGTGGACGTGCTCCGACCCATAGCGCACGACGACTCGCCAGGTCTGGAAGCCTGCGAGCGAGGTCAGCGCCTGCGCGGTGCCGAAGATCAGAGAGAAGTGGCCGAAATCCTTGAGGCCGAGGGTGCGCGTCTGGATGGCGAGGTACGCCAGCCCGCAAATCGCGCCGAAGCCCTTGCCGCCGAGCAGCCAGGCGGTGTTCTGGAGTATCCGCCCTAGCGGAGATGCACTCTCCTGGCGGTAGCGTTTGGCGGACATTGGCTCGCATTTGGACGAGGGGGCTGTCAGTTGCAAGGGTGGGCTCGCTCTTCTTGTACGTATGGCCGGCTCGGATCGCCCCGCCAGAGCTTTCCCTTTCGCAGTGCAGTCGCTAGATGCCCCCTTCCCCCAAGCAGACTGAATGACACATGATCGAACACGCCATCCTCCTCAGCGCCGGCCAGGGCTCGCGCCTGCTCCCCCTCACGGCCGAGCGTCCCAAGTGCCTGATCGACTTCTCCGGCCGCTCGCTGATCGAGTGGCAGATCGAGATGCTGGCGCGCGGCGGGGTCAAGCGGATCGACGTGGTCACCGGCTTCATGACCGACATGCTGGAGGAGCACCTCAATTCCATCCGCGACCCGCGCGTGGAAATCACGGTGCGATTCAATCCCTTCTTCAAGGTGGCCGACAACCTTGGCTCGTGCTGGATCGCGCGCGAGGCGATGCGCGGTGACTTTATGATCCTCAACGGCGACACGCTGGTGTCGGAGGAGATCGTGCGCACGGTCCAGCAGGGCGCGGCCGGTCCCGACGGCAAGCCCTGGCCGATCACCGTGACGGTGGACGTCAAGGCGGACGGCTACGACAGCGACGACATGAAGGTGGAACGCAGCCCCGAAGGCCGCCTGATCCACATCGGCAAGACGCTGACGGCGGCGCAGTCCAATTCCGAATCGATCGGCTTCCTCGCATTCCGGGGCGAAGGCGCGGACCTGTTCCGCGAAACCGTGCGGCAGGCCATGCGCACGCCCGAGGGCGTCCAGCACTGGTATCTGAAGGTGATCGATTCGATCGCGCCCACCGGCAAGGTCGGCACTGTTTCGATCGAGGGGCTGGACTGGGCCGAGGTGGACTTCCTCAACGACATCGAGATCGCGACCGCGCTTACCGATACGTGGTGAGGTAGGGGGAGAGGCCCACCCCTGTCCCCCTACCGCACGCAGGAGGGGAATGAGAGCACATCGTTTCGCCCTCCCGCCTGCGGGAGGGCCGGAAGGCTTGAGAGCGAAGCGATCTAGCCGGACGGGATGGGCATCAGCCCTCGAAAAACCCCTTCAGCCAAGCCACCAGCGCATCGAGGTCCGCGCCCTCCAGCGCCACCGCATGGCCAAGGTCCGGCACCTTGGGCCAGCCGCAGTCGACGAACTCGCGCCCCTGCCACTCGCGTGCGCCTTCGTAGCGGGGGATGACGTGGAAGTGGACGTGCGGGTCCACCATCATCAGCATCAGGTAGTTGAGCTTGGCATAGCCGACCGCCTTGCCCAGCGCCGCTTCGATGGCGCCAGTCGCGCGCTTCAGTTCGGCATGCGCCTCGGCCGGTAGGTCGCCGAAGGCGGTGACATCGCTCTTCGCCGCCAGCACCAGCGAACCGAGCGTCGGCTGCGCCGGGCGGGCCAGCACGACCCAATGGTCGAACTCCGCCACCAGCGTGGCGGGCCAGCCGAACTTCTCGATTGTAGCGTTCATGATCTTCAGCCTTCCGCCAGCCAGGAGGTGATCGTGCCACCGCGCGCCCGCACGATCCATGCCTGCACCAGCCGCACGGCGTGGATCAGGCACGACAGGGCCGTCCACCAGGCTACCGCGATCAGGCCGAGGTCGGGGCGCGAGAACACCATCGCCGCGAACAGGATCACCATGTTCGGGTTGCGCCGCGCGGTGATCAGGCGGAACTTGCTGTCGAACGGCCGCCACACGTGGATGTGCATTCCGGCAAACCGGATGAACGCCCCTTCGATCAGGCGCTGGACCACATAGCCGCCCTGGATGGCCGCCTGGACCCACCAGAACGTCGCGGTATCGTAGGACATCCCCCAGGACGCGAGGCCCGTCGCCCAGAACCACCACCAGAACGGCGGATGGACAAGGTCCATGCCGTGGTCGAACACGTTGCCCCAGGCCGAGGAGGTGATCGTGCAGCGCGCCAGCTTGCCGTCCACGGTGTCGAGCACCATGAACACGAGGCCCAGCGCCATGCCCAGCCAGTAATGGCCGTAAGCAAAGAGCACGGTGGCGATTACGCAGAACACCGCGCCGACGGTCGTGACCATGTTCGGCGTCACGCCCAGCTTCGCGCAGATCCGCGTCAGCACCAGCGCCCATTCCGGCCAGAGGTACTTGGTCAGCACGTCGGTCACGCCCTTGTAGGCGCCGAAGTAGCTCGCGCGCTCGATCGGCCGCAGCGTCGCGGGGGTCAGCGCCATCAGGAACGGCGTCTCGCGCTTGCGAAGCTGCTTGTTCTCGATGGTCGGGCCGTCTTCATAGGCGACGACCTCGAACCCGGTCGAGTCGACCAACGGCAGGCCCGCCGCCATGGCAGCCGCGACTCGCGCCGCCTGATGTGCATCCGCAGCATGGGCAAGTGCCGGAACACCGCCCAAAGTCAGCACCGTGCCCTGCCGTCCGGTGATGTTTCCGAACCACGCCGGGTCCCACGCAAACGCTGCGTTGGAAAGTATCGCCGGGCCTTCGGGCACGCCGTCGACGGGCTCGAGCCCGGCGGCGCGGGCGATCCGACCGACCCGCACCGAAGGGCTCAGGCCCCACAGCTTCACGGGATTTTCACCGATCGTGACGACCGGCAGCACTTGCGTATTGTGGACCATGGACCGCCACGTAGTGCCTCGCGGACCGGGTGACAATCTCAGGCGCCTTGGTTCGGCCACAAGCGTGTCGATACGGTAACAAGCGCCATTAAACTGTAACCCAAATGTGTCAGAGCATATTTCTGGGTGATTTTCCGAGCTAGCGATACTACATGGTACGCCGTGCACGGAAGTATTCACACCTTCGAGACGCTGCCGATCTTCGGCGAGCTTGGTCGCCGCGACGGCGCGCGCACGGTTCGCCCGGCTCGCCGCGGCCGTGCGGTCCCCCTGGTCGGCATCGTCCGCAACCCGCGCAGCCACCGCAACATGGGCATCAAGCCCGAGATGGCGGATTGCTCCAACATCCTGACGCAGACCCCCTCCACGCGTGAGGAACTGCATTACACGCTGGCTGAGTTCGCCCGGCGCGGCATCGACTATCTCGTGGTCGACGGCGGCGACGGCACCGTGCGTGACGTGCTTTCGGCGGGCGCGGACATCTTTGGGAACGATTGGCCCACATTCATCGTACTGCCCAAGGGCAAGACGAACGCGCTGGCGGTCGATCTTGGTCTGCCCAACAAGTGGTCGCTGGCCGAAGCGCTGGCTTCCGCCCATCGCGGCCGGACCATCTCGCGCAGCCCGCTGCGGATTTCCCCGGCGGACGGCACCGCGCGCTGCGTGCAGGGCTTCATTCTGGGCACCGGCGCTTTCTCTCTCGCGACCGAGGCCGGGCAGGAGGCGCACCGCCGCGGCCTGTTCAACAGCTTCGCGGTCGGCCTCACCATTCTCTGGGGCGTGCTTCAGACCCTGTTCGGCGGGGCCGGCAACGCCTGGCGCGCCTGTACGCCGACCCGTATCGTCGATCGCCGCACCGGCCAGCACCTGCCTTACATGGGCAAGGGCAGTGCGGACGAGCGCTACCTGACCATCGCCACCACTTTCGAGCGGTTTCCGCTCGGCGCAAAGCCCTTCGGGCGCAATCCGGCACCGGGACTCAAGCTGGCGGTGATGGACTGGCCGATCCGCTGGCTGGTGGCGCTGCTGCCCGCGATGATGTTCGGCTTCAACCTCAAGCTGTTCGCCCGCAAGGGTGCTCACCGCGTGAGCGCAAGCGAGGTCGACATGGACATCGGCGGCACCTTCATCCTCGACGGAGAGGCTTTCCCGGCCGGTCGCTACGTGCTCGAGGAAGGGCCGCAGATCAATTTCGTCGTCCCCTGACGCCGGACCGCCGGGTTTCCAACTGGCGCCTTGTAATTGCGGCTGGCCTGTCCGATTGACGCGGCAATGATCGCGCATTCCCCTCTCGATGACCGCATCGCCTCCGCCCTGACGCGCGAGGTCGTGCCCGAAGTGCGCGCCTTCGCCGGGAAACTGGCCCAGGCGGCGGATGCGCTGGGCGTGCTGTTCTACGGATCGAACCTGCGCACCGGATCGCTGGAGGGCGTGCTGGACTTCTACGTGCTGCTGCCGGGCGCTCAGGTCGAGCGGATCTGGCCGCGCGTGAGCTATCACGAATGGACTCACGACGGTGTTCCGTTGCGCGCCAAGGTCGCGACGATGGCGCTGGAGACCTTCCGCGCCGCCGCCGCCGGAGAACGCGTCGACACCACCATCTGGGCACGCTTCGTCCAGCCGAGCGCTCTCGCCTGGCAGCGCGACGAGACGGCCGGAGCCGAAATCGCGCAGGCCGTCGCGGGGGCCGCCCGCACAGCCGCCAGCCTCGCCGTGGCACTGGGGCCGGAGACCGGCACACCCGAGGACTATTGGCGCGCCTTGTTTCGCGCGACTTACGCCGCCGAATTCCGCGTCGAGAAGGCGGGCCGCGAGGATTCGATCCTCGCCGCCAACCGTGCCCATTTCGACGGACTGCTACCGCTGGCGCTCGGCGCCGCCGGAATCGCCGTCACGCAGGAGGGCGGCCGCCTGCGCCCCACCCTCCCCGCCAACGAACGGGCGCGCATCCTGTCGTGGTGGGCGCGGCGCCGGCGGCTGGGCAAGCCCTACAATGTTTTGCGCCTGCTCAAGGCATCGACCACCTTCGAAGGCGCGGCCCGCTACGCCGCCTGGAAGATCGAGCGCCACACTGGCGTCCCCGTGAAGATCACCCCTTGGCGCGAGCGGCACCCGATCCTCGCCGCCCCCGGCGTGCTCTGGCAGGTCTGGCGCGGCAAGCGGGAGAAGACCGCATGAACGCCCTGATCCTCGCCGGATCGCGCCCCGGCGCGCCCGACCCCGTCGCCGAGGCCGAAGGCGTCGCGCACAAGTCGCTGGTCGAGATAGCGGGCAAGCCAATGCTCGCCCACGTCGTCGTCGCACTGCGCGAGGCCGGGATCGCACGGATCGCCGTCTCCGCCAGCGATCCGCACGTGCGCGATCTCGCCGCGGAACTCGGCTGCGAGGTGCTCGCCACAGGCACCGGTCCCAGCGCCAGCGTTGCCATCGGGCTGGACACGCTCGGCGCGCCATTGCTGATCACCACCAGCGACCATGCGCTGCTGAAGCCCGAGTGGGTCCGCGATTTCCTCGCCGACACGCCGGAAGGCAGCGACGTCGCCATCCTCCTCGCCCGGCGCGAGGCGATCGAGTCGGCGATGCCCGGCAGCCGCCGGACATATCTGCGCTTCGCCGACGGCCACTGGTCGGGCTGCAACCTGTTCCTGCTGGCGAGCCCTCGCGCGGGCCTTGCGATCGACACCTGGAAGATGGTCGAGGCCGACCGCAAGCGCCCCTGGCGCATCGCCGCCCGGCTGGGGATCGGCATGCTCCTCGGCTATGCGCTCGGCCGCCTGACCTTGAGCGACGCGATCGGACGGCTGGGCCGCAGGATCGGCGTCACCGCCAGCCTCGTCGCCGCACGCGACGGGCTCGCGGCGGTGGACGTGGACAAACCTTCGGACCTCGCAGATGCGCGGGCGATCCTGTCTGCGCGGGCAAGCAGCAATTTAAAGCACTGACGGGGCGGGCGCAGCGCTGAAAGGCGCGCACAGCGTTTCAAACCATTGCCCGAAGCACCGACCCGCAACTCGATGCGCGGCCATTCGTTTCCCTTACGCCCCATGTTTGATCCCGGTCATGGAAATCCCACCGCCACGGGTTAGCCTGAGGATGCCTAAGAGGGAGAACGACCATGCGCTCGATACTCGTCAACGCCGACCGCAAGCCGGGCAGCGATGCCCGCCTCCAGACCGCCGTGGACATCGCCCGACGCGAGAACGGCCACGTTACCGTGCTCGTCGACACCCCCGTCTCGCGCTACATCGCGATGGACCCGATGGGCGGCAGCTACGTGATCTCCGAAGCGCTCGACAAGGCGCTGGAGGCCGACGACGAAGTCGCCGCCGCCGCCGAGACCCACCTTGCGGGAACGGGCGTGCCCTTCGAGGTGATCCGCTGCGAGGACGACCCCGTCACCGCCTTCGCCTATGCCGCGCGCCTCGCCGACCTCATCGTCGTCTCGCGCTCGGGTGGGCTTGCCGGAGACCTTGCCCTGCGTGCCCGCGCGCCGGTGCTCGCGCTGGCGGAAACCCCGCTCAAGGTGCCGGTCGGGACTGCCTGCATCGGCTGGGACGGCGGGGAACAGGCCGCCGCTGCCCTGCGCGCCGCCGCGCCGCTGCTGGCGCAGTGCTCCAGCGTGAAGCTGATCTGCGTGGTCGAGAAGGAAGGCGGCTTCCCCGCCACCGATGCCCTGCGCTACCTCTCGCGCCACGGCGTCAACGCCGAACTGGAGGAGCATGAGCGCGTCCACTCGACTCAGGAGACGCTGGCCGCCGCTGCGCAAGGGGCGGACCTCCTCGTCATGGGCGCCTACGGCAAGAATCGCGTGCGCGAGTTCCTGTTCGGCGGCGTGACCGAGTTCTTCCTCAAGGAGGAAACCGCGCCCGCCCTGCTCCTCGCGCACTGATCAGCGTCCGACATAATACCGTACGGCGCCGCCCCGAAAGGGTGCGGCGCCGCAGTTTTATGGCGATTCCGAGTGACATGCTGACCTTGGCAAGCACTTGACGCGTTGCAGCAGGCAAAGGATTGCAGCCCATCGCCCCAGCGTTGCGCGCTCACCTAAGCGTAAAGATGAATCTGAAGGTCGGTTCATTATCATACATGGCGGAAACCCTGACATTTCGTTCAGAAAAGCGCCTCTCGTGCAGCATTACGCAACCTTGGTTCACATTTTCGCAACACGACCTATCCTTTTCGCACTTGCACAAAAGCCGATTCGGCGGCATACAGATAGTGCCTTTCAGGCATCCTCTCCCAAAACTTCTACGGCCTGGTCGGAAACGACCGGGCCTTTTTTCTTGTCCGGGTAATGCGCGAATTCCGCCACTCGGAAAGGGAACACGCGCGCATCGTACGGGTTCGAATTGCATTCCCCGGTGGCGATACCCAGCTATCCTCCACCGACCGGTCGATCAGCAGATGACCGGGATCGGGATCGAGGAAGGAACACCCCGCACATGGCGGATACCGAAACCAAGACCGAAGACCGCACCATAAAGCTGCAGGTCGCCGCCGCTCGTCAGGAAGAGAGCGGCCAGGGCATCGCCCGCCTGTCTCGCGCCGCATTGGGCGAGATCGGCGCCATGGAAGGCGACGTGCTCGAAATCACCGGCAAGGCCGTGACCGTGGCCCGCGCCGTACTCGCCTACGACGAGGACGAGGGCCTCAGCGTCATCCGCCTCGACGGCCTCCAGCGCGGCAATGCCGAAGTCGGCTCCGGCGACCACGTCACCATCCGCAAGGCCGAATCGCGCCCCGCCCAGCGCGTCGTCTTCGCGCCGGCGCAGAAGGACATGCGCCTGCAGGGTCCGTCCGCCGCGCTCAAGCGCAACTTCTTCCAGCGCCCGATGGTGCAGGGAGACCTCGTCGCCACCACCGGCCAGCAGCAGGTCGCGGACATCCCGCCCCAGCTGCGCCGCATGTTCAACGCGCCCGCCTATGCGCTGACACAGATCCGCCTCAACGTCGTCTCCACCACCCCGCGCGGCATCGTCCACATCGACGAGAACACCGAAGTCGAACTGCGCGAGGTCTTCGAGGAAGCCCACGACGCGCGCGGCGACGTCAACTACGACGACGTCGGCGGCATGAGCGACACCATCCGCCAGCTGCGCGAAATGGTCGAACTGCCGCTGCGCTACCCCGAACTGTTCACCCGCCTCGGCGTCGCCCCGCCCAAGGGCGTCCTGCTCCACGGCCCGCCGGGGACCGGCAAGACGCGCCTGGCACAGGCCGTCGCCAACGAGAGCGAGGCTAGCTTCTTCTCGATCAACGGCCCCGAGATCATGGGCTCCGGCTATGGCGAGAGCGAGAAGCACCTGCGCGAGATCTTCGAGGAGGCGACCAAGTCCGCCCCCGCGATCGTCTTCATCGACGAGATCGACTCGATCGCCCCCAAGCGCGACCAGGTCCACGGCGAAGCGGAAAAGCGCCTCGTCGCCCAGCTGCTCACGCTGATGGACGGCCTCAACAGCCGCGCCCACGTGGTCGTCATCGCCGCCACCAACCGCCCCGACGCCATCGACGAGGCCCTGCGCCGCCCCGGCCGCTTCGACCGCGAGATCGTCATCGGCGTGCCCGACGAGAAGGGCCGCCGCGAGATCCTCGGCATCCACACGCGTGGCATGCCGCTGAGCGAGCGCGTGGACCTGAACGAGCTGGCCCGCACCACCCACGGCTTCGTCGGCGCCGACCTTGCCGCCCTCGCCCGCGAGGCCGCGATCGAGGCGGTGCGCCGCATCATGCCCAAGCTCGACCTCGAGGCGCGCACCATCCCCGCCGAAGTGCTCGACAACCTGCAGGTCTACCGCGAGGACTTCCTCGCCGCCCTCAAGCGCGTCCAGCCCTCCGCCATGCGCGAGGTCATGGTGCAGGTGCCGAACATCGGCTGGGCCGACATCGGCGGCCTGGACGAGGCGCAGATCAAGCTGAAGGAAGGCATCGAACTGCCGCTGAAGAACCCCGAGGCGTTCCACAAGCTGGGCATCCGCCCGGCCAAGGGCTTCCTCCTCTACGGCCCGCCCGGCACCGGCAAGACCCTGCTGGCCAAGGCGGTGGCGAAAGAGGCCGAGGCGAACTTCATCTCGATCAAGTCGTCCGACCTGCTCAGCAAGTGGTACGGCGAAAGCGAACAGCAGATCGCCAAGCTGTTCGCCCGCGCCCGTCAGGTGGCCCCCTGCGTGATCTTCATCGACGAGATCGACAGCCTCGTCCCCGCCCGCGGCATGGGCGGTGGCGGCAGCGAACCGCAAGTCACCGCCCGGGTGGTCAACACCATCCTCGCCGAGATGGACGGGATGGAGGAACTGCAGTCGGTCGTCCTCGTCGGCGCCACCAACCGCCCGGCACTGGTCGACCCCGCCCTCCTGCGCCCCGGCCGCTTCGACGAACTGGTCTACGTCGGCACCCCCGACGCACCGGGCCGCGAACACATCCTCGGCATCCACACCGGCAAGATGCCGCTGGCCGACGACGTGCGCCTGGGCGAGATCGCCGACCGCACCGAACGCTTCACCGGCGCGGACCTGGAAGACGTCGTGCGCCGCGCCGGCCTCATCGCCATCCGCAAACGCGGCGCGAGCGTGGAAGAAGTGACGATGCAGGACTTCGAGGAAGCCCTCGAAGACAGCCGCGCCACCGTGACCGAAGCCATGGAAGACGAATACCAGCGCATGAAAGGCGAACTGAAAAAGCGCGCCATGGAAGTGACGCCGATCGGCTTCATCGCCCCGGGCATGGTGGAAAGCACCCGCGAACGGAAGCACTGAGGGTTCGGGTGGGGCGCGGGATTTCCAGCGTCACCACCCCACCTCGCCGCTGTTCCTCGCCCCCACCCTCGTCGCGGTTTCCCCCACCCTCGTCATTGCGAGCGTAGCGAAGCAATCCAGAGCGGCTTGACCCACGCTCGCGATACGAACCTTCTGCCAAAGCAAAAGCCCGGTCCGTTGCGGCCGGGCTTTTGTCGTTTCAGGCAGGGAAGAAGAGAGAAGAGAAAATGCGAGGGCCATCGCCCTCGCGCTCCCGGGAATTGGGGGCGTTTTGATCTCTTCCTCTGGGCATGGAGTCTCAATGCACAGTGACTCACTAAGGGCCTCAAATTATCGCCCACGGGACTCTGAAGGAAGCGCAGCATCAATGGGCCAGTACCCTTTGCCCTCAATCATGCGAAATTTCCCAGAACGCCACAGGTTAGTCCCAAAGACTTTATTCTTGTCGTTTCCGGTAACCTTATATCCCGCAGCTTCCACCTCCTCTCTCAACTCTCCCCGCTTCATTGGCTGATTTTTCGCAATAATGATTCGCCTTGCCGCGTCTATCATCTCGGCAATTTTTTCAGCGTGCGCGGCCCTCTTCGACGGCAATTTAAACAGCCGCGGCTCATCGGCAGCAGAATCATCCACAACTTGTCGCCGGTTCATCAGCATTCGATAAGTCTCAATCAATTTATCGAGTGCCTCAATCTCAAGCTGCAACTCTTCTCGTCTTTTCAATGCCTTATCGAACAGATCATCTGCCGAACTGGTTGGCATAACGGTAAAATCCCCACTCTTATCCCCGGACTCGGGAACTCATACCACCTAGCGAGGCCCTTGGGCACTCGCAACCTGCTGGAAATTGACGGTCGGTGTGTTATGAAAGATGGCCTGATTAAGTCGATTCACATAATAAGGAGAACGACGAATTAACCATCGAAACTGGGCAAGGCCCAGAAACGCAGAAGGGCCGAGCCATAGGCCCAGCCCTTCCGGTGAAAATCCAGACGTTGGAACGTGCCAGATCTCTCCTTTTGCAAAACGAGATTCGCACGTTCCTTCAACTGAATCAACTTTCTCGTGACCGTGATGCCTGTGGATAACGGGGATTACGGCAATGGAAGCTGTCGCTCATAGCGACCAGTTTTGAAGGAATTAGAAAATGCCTCAGCAGGCGCAAATCAAGTGCATCAACAAGGATCCTCGCGAGGATCGATATAATGCGATCACTCATGTCGGCGGCTACACGGATCGTCAGTGGAAGATTACCAAAGACGACGCAATCGGCATGATCGAACGGCGTGAATGGGAGTTTTTCACGATGGTTCGCACTCATCGTGTCAAGGTGATCGTCGCCAGCCGTAACGGCCGAAAGTACCTCAAGACCGAGGCAGATTACGACACTCCCGACAACCTTCTGAGTCTCCCGGAGTGTCCATAACTGCAACCACATGAGTCTCGGGTCGGAGCGCGGAAATGCACTCCGACCATTTCATGAGGAGGTGAGAAATGCCAAAGTTTAAACTCGCTCATATTAAAGAGCAGGGGCAAAATATGCTTCTTTTCCCGCTCGACGCTAGTTTCAGCAACAATACGCCCGCTCAGCGAGAAGCTCTTCTACAAGAACTTGAAGATCGCGCTCATGCTGCCGGGCTTGCAGGACGTGCTGCCGTATTTTGGAATACTGGCAATAGAACGTTCTGGCTTGGCCCTCCTCCGTGGCGTAATTTTCTCAACAGCATTAACATGCACACGGTACTGGCTTCGATAAACAAGTCCATATCTTGGTAATCGCGCCAGAGAGACAGAAAAGCAGGGGAGCAGATCACAAAATGGTGGTCTGCTCCCCTGTTTTTTAAGCTTCACACCCCACTTTCCTACATCCCCCACCCCGTCATACCCTCCCCGGCATGACCCAGCCTCGCGCACCCAGATCGCCCCGTCGGAGCAACGCCGACTATCGTTGGACCAGAGCCAGGGTTCATGCCTTCGTCGCGGCGCTGGCTCGGACGGGAGGGGTTGCGGCGGCGGCGCGGGAGGTGGGGATGTCTCGCCAGTCGGCCTATCGCCTGCGCGCGCGGCTCGGCCCGCAGTTCGCCGAGGTCTGGGACGAGGGGCTGGCCTGGGGCGCCCTCTTCCGGCAGGAGCGTCAAGCCGCACAAGGTGACACCTTTACACACAAGGTTACACCACAAGGTGACACATCGGGCGCGCAAGGTGACACATTTGCCCTGCAAGGTGACACTTTCGGCCCCGAAACGGCCCCAAGGTGACACTTTTCCCTCTGGACCGTGTAAACCGTGTAAACCTGCGTCACCTTGCACACCCCCGAGCGCAGGGCACGACGACGACAATAACGGGAGCGCGAGGGCGATGGCCCTCGCACCTTCCTCTTAATTCAAGGCTCCCTTCCCCATCGCCTCCACCATCGAAGGGGCGGCCGCAAGCTCCATCGGCGCGACCTGCAACTGGCGGCGACGGGCGAGCGCTTCCGGCATTTCGCGGCGAATCCAGTCCATCATGCTCTCGCGGATTTCGCAGCGCAGGTCGAACAGGGTCGGTCCGTCGCGGGCGCTCATGAGGAGGCGCACTTCGAGGGTCTGGTCGCGGCAGTCAGTGACCTGGAGGATCTGGGCACGCTGGTCGAACAGGCGGTGGGCCTTGATCTGGCGGGTATATTCCTCGCGGATCGGGCCGATGTCGGTGCCGTGATCAAGGTATAGGAACACGGTGCCCAGCAGTTGCGAGGTGGTCTTGGTCCAGTTCTGGAAGGTGTCCTCGAGGAAGCGGTTGGAGGGGACGACGAGGCGGCGGTCGTCCCACAGGCGCACGACGACGTAAGTGGTGCGGATATCCTCGATGCGGCCCCATTCGCCGTCGAGGATGATGACGTCGTCGATCGAGATCGGCTCGGTCATCGCCATCTGGATGCCCGCGATCAGCGCCTTGAGCGCAGGCTGCGCGGCGGCGCCGACGGCCAGCGCGGCAAGGCCGGCCGACGCCATCAGGGTAACGCCGATCTCCTTCACCCCGGGGATCGAGGCCAGCATGCCCGAGATCGTCAGGAACACGATCAGGAAGGTGCCGAGGCGGCTCATGATGCCGAGGCGGGTGCGGCGGCGGCGGGCGTTGCGGTTGTTCTCGACGGTGATGTCGGCGCGCAGGATCATCGCCTCGATGAAGGCGCGGAAGATCGCGATGGCCACCCAGCCGGTGAGCAGCGGCATGACGAACGGGGCCAGCCGGTCCCATACGGCATCGAGTGCCGGAGCCTCGCGCGCGGCCATGACCATGCCGATCGAGAGAAAGGCCCAGCGGGTCGGGCGTTCGAGGCGGTTGACGACGAGGTTGTCGGCATCGCTGGTGCTTCCCCGCGCCACCCGGACGAGGACGCGGAAGAGTATCGTGTGGATCGCCAGCGCCAGCACCACCCCGATCAGCGCGGCGACGATGGCGACCACCGGCCTCTCGGCCCAGCTCGGAAGGCCCGCGATGTGGCTCTCGATAAAGTCGATCATGGGGAGCAAACGATGCTGCAGTGCAGCAGTTTCGCGGGTAGTCGTGGTTTTTGCCCGGCCCACCCCCAGCCCCTCCCGCAATCGGGAGGGGAGAGGATCGGAAGCAGCCCTCTCGCTTGCGGGAGGGCCGGAAGGCTTGGCCCGAAGGCCTTAGCCGGACGGGGTGGGCAGAACCTTCAGTGCGCCGCGCCCCAACTCTCGCCGTGGCCGATCTCGATCCCCAGCGGCACGTCGAGGGTCACCGCAGGCAGCGCCGCCTCGGCCATCACCCGCTCGATCACCGGCGAGGCTGCCGCGACGTCACCCTCGGGCAGTTCGAAGACGAGTTCGTCGTGCACCTGCAGCAGCATGCGAACGTTCGGCAGGCCCGCCTCGACCAGCGCCGGGGTCATGCGCGCCATCGCCCGCTTGATGATGTCCGCGCTGGTGCCCTGGATCGGCGCATTGATCGCCGCGCGCTCGGAGCCCTGGCGCTCGGCCTGGTTCTTGGAATTGACGCGCGGGAACCACGTCTTGCGGCCGAACAGCGTCTCGGAATAGCCCTTGGCGCGTACGCTCTCCAGCGTCTCGTGGATGTAGCGCTGGATGCCCGGGAAGCGCTCGAAATAGCGGTCGATCATTGCCTGCGCCTCGTCCGAGGACGTGCCCAGACGGCCCGCGAGGCCCCAGCGCGAGATACCGTAGAGGATCGCGAAGTTGATCGTCTTGGCCCGGCCGCGCGTGTCGCGATCGACCGTGCCGAACATCTCCATCGCCGTGCGCGAGTGAATGTCCTCGCCCGCCGCGAACGCTTCCTTGAGGCTGGGCACGTCGGCCATGTGCGCGGCGAGGCGCAGTTCGATCTGCGAATAGTCGGCGGCGAGCAGGACGTTGCCCGGCTCGGCGACGAAGCAGTGGCGGATCTGGCGGCCGATCTCGGTGCGGATCGGGATGTTCTGCAGGTTCGGATCGGTCGAGGACAGACGCCCGGTCTGCGCGCCGACGAGGCTGTAGCTGGTGTGGACGCGGCCCGTCTCCGGGTTGATCGCGGCCTGCAGGGCCTCGGTGTACGTCGAGCGCAGCTTGGAAAGCTGGCGCCATTCCAGCACCTTGGTGGCGACCACTTCGCCCTCGGCGGCCAGCTTTTCAAGCACCGACTGGTCGGTGGAATACTGGCCGCTCTTGCCCTTCTTGCCGCCCTTGTAGCCGAGCTTGTCGAACAGGATGTCGCCGAGCTGCTTGGGGCTGCCGATAGTGAATTCCTGGCCGACCTTCTCGAAGATCTCCTTCTCCAGCGCGCCGATGGCCTCGGCGAACTGGCTGGAAAGGCCGAACAATTTCTCGCGGTCGACCTTGACCCCGTGGCGCTCCATCTGCGCTACGACCGGGATCAGCGGGCGATCGACGCGCTCGTAGATGCGGGTGCCGCCCTCAAAGGAAAGGCGCGGCTTGAGCGCAGAGTGCAGGCGCCAGGTGACGTCGGCGTCCTCGGCGGCGTACTGGGTCGCGCGGTCGAGCGGGACTTCGCCGAAAGGGATCGCCTTCTTGCCGGTGCCGCAGATTTCCTTGAACGTCAGCGTGGTATGGCCAAGGTGGCGCTGCGAAAGCTCGTCCATGCCGTGCCCGCCGCCGATACCCTCGATCTGGCGGCCGGCGTCGAGGCAGAAGCTGACGATCATCGTGTCGTCGATCGGCGCCACCGCGATTCCGTGGCGGGCCAGCACGTTGAGGTCGTACTTGATGTTCTGGCCGACCTTGAGCACCGC
>NZ_ALVC01000127.1:0-10303 GCF_000293195.2 Sphingomonas sp. LH128 | reverse complement strand
ACCGGGCCGGGTCTGGCGGTGAGGGTGATGCCGTTGCCTGCGGCGTCGAGACGCAGGACGGCGTCGATTCCTGCGGCATTCTGCGGGGCGAAGCGGGCGCGGGGGATCGTTACCAGCAGCATGTCGCCCTTGCGTGCGAAGGCTTGCGGAGCAGCATAGTCGATCAGTTTGTCCTGGCCGACGAAGAGGTGCGGGGCCTCCAGCGGCACCGACGCCGGGAGCGGGATGGCAAGGCGCAACGTCTTGTCATTCAACGCAAAAGCGGCCGGCGTATCGAGCGGCGCGGGCAGGCGCTGGGTCCACGTGTCGAAGCGCGGATCATGCGGCGCACCGGCCGGGATCTCGGCCGCGAGTTCGGCGCGTTCGGGGACGCAGATCTGTTCAGTGCAGGCCAGCCACTGGGCCTTCACGTGCACGGGAATCCGCCCTTTTCCGGCAGGAACCGTGACTGGGACCAGCACCGCGTACTCGCTTTCGTAGACGTGGTTCATCAGGCCCTGAACCACCAGCGTCTGCGGCACCGGATAGCGCGGCTGCCCCGTCTTCACGCCCTCGGGCACGTCCCACGACAGCTGCATCCCTAGGCCTGCATCGCCCGGATTGAGCCAGTATCCGTGCCACCCCGCCTCGGGCGTCATGCGGATGGCGAGGGTGGCTTTCCCGTCTTTCACCGGCCCGGCGAGCAGCTCCGCCGCGATATGCGTAGGGGCATGGGGGGGCGCCGCGCGGGCGGGCACCGAAACGGCACCCAACAGGACCATAAAGGCACCCAGCAGCACCATGAGGTGACACAGAACTGTCACAGGCAGTCGGTAGCGGCGCTTTTGCATGGTGCTCCGTGAGGTTAGGCGAGTCTTGCGCCTGATCGACGATCGCGTCATCGCTGCATCTGCATCCAACGCTCGGACATTTCAAGGAACCTCCCCCGATGCGCCTCCCGCTCTCCTCGCTCGTTGTCGCTCTTGCGCTCGGCGCTTCCGCTCCCGTCTTCGCGCAGGAGGCCGCTCCGGCCCCGGCGGCACAGGCCGCTCCGCAGACCCCGCCCAGGCTGATTGTCGCGATCTCGGTCGACCAGTTCTCGGCCGACTTGTTCCAGCAGTATCGCGAGCGCTATTCGCAGGGCCTTAACCGCCTGCTGCAGGGCGCGGTGTTCCCCTCGGGCTTCCAATCGCATGCCGCGACCGAGACCTGCCCCGGCCACTCAACGTTGCTGACCGGTGTGCACCCCAACCGCACCGGCATCGTCGCCAACGACTGGTACGTTCCGGGCATCGCCCGCGCCGACAAGAAGGTCTATTGTTCCGAGGACGAGACCGACCCGAAGAGCAGCTCGGAAGATTCGGTCATCAAGCCGGACCACCTGATGGTGCCGACGCTGGGCGATCTGCTCAAGGCGAAGAACCCCAGGTCCCTCAACGCCGCCGTCTCGTTCAAGGACCGCGCGGTGGTGATGATGGGCGGCCACACCACCGATGCCGCCTACTGGATCAAGGGCAAGGGCTTCGTCACCTACGAGGATCGCAAGGTCTCCCCCGCCGTTGTCGCGGAAAACCAGGCGATCGCCGCCGCGGTCAATGCGGGCGCGCCCGAACTGCCGGTGCCGGGCTGGTGCGGCGGCGTCGACCATGCGATCCAGATGGGCGGCTTCACCATCGGCACGTATCGCTTCCCGCTGAAGGCCGGCGATTTCAAGGGCTTCTTCAACAGCCCGCGCACTGACGAGATGACCACCGACATGGCCATCCGCCTGCTCGACGAGATGCCGCTGGGCAAGGACGATGTGCCCGACGTGCTCTCGGTCAGCTATTCGGCCACCGACAAGGTCGGCCACGCCTACGGCAACGAGGGCGTCGAGATGTGCATCCAGATGAACGTTCTGGACCAGACCATCGGCAAGCTGCTGGGGGCGCTGGATGCGCGCGGGATCGACTATGCGGTCGTGCTCAGCGCTGACCATGGCGGCGCCGACGCGCCCGAGCGCATGAAGCTGCAGGGCGTGCCCGAGGCCAGCCGCCTCGACCCCTCGCTGACCGATGACGCGCTCTCCGCCTCGGTAGGCAAGGCGACCGGGATCACCGTGAAGGAAGGCCCGCTGCTCTACGGTGCGGGCGCTTCGGGCGACATCTGGCTGAACGCCGGGCTCACCGCAAAGCAGCGGCAGAAGGTCATCGCCGAACTGGTGTCGCAGCTGAAGGCCAACCCGCAGATCTCGGGCGTCTATACCGCCGAGGAACTGAAGAAGGTCAAGGTGCCCGCCGGTCACCCGCAGGACTGGACCGAGATCGAGCGCGTCGCCGCCTCGTTCTACCCCGGCCGCTCGGGCGAAGTGCTGATGATGACGAAGCGCGCCGTCGTGCCGGGCACCAAGCCCGTCCCCGGCTACACCGCCACCCACGGCAGCCCGTGGGACTACGACCGCCGCGTGCCGATGCTGTTCTGGCGGGGGGGGATGCCCTCCATGGAGCAGGCGCAGCCGGTCGAGACGGTGGACATCGCCCCGACCCTCGCCGCGCTGGTGGGCCTGAGCGAACCGGCGGGTACATGGGATGGAAGGTGCCTCGACATCTACGCCGGGGAGGCCGATAGCTGCTCGCGATGAGCGACTCGAATACGACTGGCACGGCGCCCGAAAGGCGCGATCTTATCATCCTGGGCGGCGGTCTCGTCGGCATGACGCTGGCGCTTGCCGCCGCCCGGGCGGGCATCACCGCCCACGTGGTCGACCGCGCCGATCCGGCCGATCTGGTGGCCGAGGGCGCGGACGGCCGCGCCTCGGCGATCTCGACCGCGAGCTGGAACCTGTTCACCAACATCGGCCTCGCGCCGGCGCTGGAGAAGCTGGGTTGCCCGATCGCCTCGATCGCGGTGACCGATGGCATGAAGCCCGGCCGCATCGACTTCACGCCCAAGGCCGAGGAAGGCACTTTGGGCCGCATGTTCGCCAACCGCGACTTGCGCATCGCGCTGTTCGATGCGGCGCGGCAGGAACCGAACATCGCCTGGCACGTGCGCACCGAAGCCGTGCGCAAGGATCGCGGCGCTCACGGCGTCGAGGTGGAACTCTCTGACGGCCAGGTTATCCGGGGCTCGCTGCTGATCGCGGCGGAAGGGCGCCAGTCGCCGACGCGCGACGAGGCTGGTTTCGCGCTGGCGAAGTGGGAATACCACCACCGCGCCTTCGTCACCGGGCTGTTCCACGAAAAGCCGCATGACGGCACCGCCTGGGAAATCTTCTACCCGGCCGGGCCGTTCGCGCTGCTGCCGCTGCTCGACGATGCACAGGGCCGCCACCGCAGCGCGCTGGTCTGGACCGTCGCGGAAAAGGATGCGGCGGGCGTCAGCGCCATGCCGGATGCGATGTTCGTGAACGAAGTGTTCGAGCGCATGCACGGCGTGTTCGGCAAGATCGAGCTGTCGGCCCCGCGCATGAGCTATCCCTTGCGCTTCCACCACGCCGGGCGCGTGGTCGAGGAGCGCCTCGCGGTGATCGGCGATGCTGCTCACGGCATGCACCCGATCGCCGGGCAGGGCCTGAACCTGGGCCTGCGCGATGTCGGCGCGCTGGTGGAAGTGCTGACAGACGGCATGCGCCTCGGCCTCGAACCCGGCGACGCGCAGATGCTGGCGCGCTATGAGAAGTGGCGCAGCCTCGACAGCCTGATGGTCATGGCCGCGACCGACGGGCTGACCCGCCTGTTCGGCATTCCCGGCCGCACGGCCAGCGCCGTGCGCCGCCTCGGAATGGGCGCGGTGCAGCGCACGCCGCTGCTCAAGCGCTTCTTCATGGACGAGGCGCGGGGCATGTCGGGCAAGCTGCCGGAGCTGCTGCAGGCGTAAGCGCGGCGATGCGCCAAGTGCTGCCGCTCCCTTCATCATCCCCTTGAACCCCTTTCCGTCATTCCCGCCTTCGCGGGAATGACCAAGGTGTGGCGCAGCTCATTTGCGCTCGCACTTCTGCTTTCGCGCGCGGGCGGCGGGTGCGGTGACTTGTTCTCTTAGTCTATTCGGTCTAGTTGATAATCATTCGCAACTGGGAGTGATGATGACGAAACCGGCGGTCTATCAGGTCAGCGACTGGAGCGGCAGCAGCGGTGATCGCTGGGCAAGCAACCAGCGCCGCCTCGATGCGATGCTCGAGGTTTTCGGGGAGGCGGCAATCGCGGCAGCCGATCCTCGGGCTGGCGAGCATGTGCTCGACATCGGGTGCGGAGCGGGGGCGTCCAGCTTCGTGCTGGCCGACCGCGTTGGGCCCGAGGGCCAGGTGCTGGGCCTCGACATATCGCCGCAACTGATCGAGCGCGCGCGTGAACTGGGTGAAGGCGCGGTGGACTTCGCGCTGGACGACGCGGCCACGGCGGAGCTTGCCGTGCAGGCCTACCACCTGCTGTTTTCGCGCTTCGGAGTGATGTTCTTCGCCGATCCCGCCGCCGCCTTCACGCATATGCGAGCGGCCTTGAAAACCGGCGGAAGGCTGGCTTTCGTGTGTTGGCGCGGCGCGGCCGAGAACGACTGGGTGCGGCTGCCGATGGGCGCCATCCGGGACATTCTGCCGCCGCCGCCCGCGCCCGACCCGGAAGCGCCCGGTCCGTTCTCCTTCGGCGATGCGGCAAGGGTGGAGCGTCTGCTGGTCGAGGCAGGCTTCACCGGCATTGCGATAGCCCCCTTCGACGCCGAAATCCCCTTCGGCGAAGGTCCCTCTCGCGAGGCTGCGATCGACGATGCGGTGCAGATGGCCTTCGAGGTCGGCCCGCTTTCGCGCGCGCTGGCCGATCAGGACGAAACCGTGCGCGCCCGCTGCGCATCCGCCGTCCACGCCGCCTTCGCCGCGCGCCCCGGCGAGCGCTCGGTCATGATCGACGGCGCGGCATGGATCGTCACCGCGCGCAATCCGGGCTAGCCTGCGGGAAGTGGATACTGCCGTGGCGGTCCGGGCCGGCGCCGGTTCGCGCGCTGGGCAAGCCGGGAATCCCGCGTCGAACCACGCATTTGCGCCGCGCGGACCCGCAAAGCAGAATCCACCGCGCCGCGATCGCAAAACGGGATAAGTCGCGGTCGTCCCCTGCGCAATCGGCCATTATCGCGAACGCCTGCACCTACAACACAAGGGGTCAAAGCAGGAGAACGCAATGAACATGCAATCGCTGCTGGGGCAGGATGCGCCGCAGGATCTGCTGGGCACGCAAGTCTGCTGCGTCGTCAACTTCGCGGCGCGAAATATCGCGGGCTTCTGCTCCGAAGTGCTGATCCTCGGCGCGCCGGGAGAGGGGCGGGACGTGATCGTCGTCACTCCGCGTTCGGTGGTCGAAAACGGCGCGGCGCTGTTCTGAGGGTGTGGGCCGGTGCCGCGAAGTTAGCCTCCAGCGAATTTCCAAACGATCTCGGACTTCAAAAAAATGGCCCGGAACGCTGGGGGTTCCGGGCCGAGTGGGAGGGTTTCCGCTGAGGCGGTCTCCCGCCGTCAGATCTTGAAGTTGAGCCGGGCGTAGTAGTAGCCGCCCTGCCAGGGCACGACGCCATCGACGTAAGTGCGGCCGTTGGTGTCGTCGATGCGGTTGACGTCCGGATAGTTGTCGAAGATGTCGCGCGCGCCCAGCGTCAGGGTCAGGCGCTCCATCAGCGGCATCGAGACTTCGGCGTCGAACAGGGTCTCGGTGCCGTACTTCTGGATCGCATGGCTCGCCGCCGTCGTCTGGCGCGACCACGGTCCGAAGAAGTTGGTGCGCAGCATGACGGAGACGGGGCCGATCTGCTGGTTGATCGTGGCATTGGCGCGCGACTTCGGATCATTGTGCTCGAAGTTGTAGAGCGTCGTGGAATCGAAGCTGACGGTCGAAACCAGAACCTTGTCCACCTTGTAGGAATTGGTGTTGAAGGCCGCCGTCAGGTTGGTGGAGCCGATGTCCAGCCAGTCGGCGCGGTAGGAGGCCACCACGTCGAGGCCCTCGGTCGTGGAATCGATGGCGTTCTGGTAGAACTGGATGCGGTCGATCGAATCCGCGCCGACGATCCCGGCATCGACCATCGCCTGCTTGATCGCGCTCGTCACCACGATCTGCGAGCTGGTGTAGAGCTGGTCGTAGAGCTTGATGCGATAGGCATCGACCGTCAGCGTGAAGTTCGGCGCCGGGGTCAGCGTGAAGCCCACTGAGTAGTTCTTCGACCGCTCGGGCTTCAGGGGATTGGCGCCCAGATACTGCGCCACCGCGTTCGAGGTCGGGTAGAGGCCGACGTTGAGCTGGACGCCGCCGACGGTCTGGATCGAGGTCTGCGTCATGTTGATCTGCCCGGCTGTGGGGGCGCGGAAGCCGGTGCCGATCGACCCGCGCGGGCCCAGCCAGTCAGTCAGGTTGTAGCGCGTCGCCGCCTTCCACACGAGCTTGCTGCCGAACATCCGGCAGTTCTCGAAGCGGGTGGCGAGGTCGAGGAACCAACGGTCGGTGATGTCACTGGTGACTTCGCCGTAAAGCGACTTGTTGTTCGTCGTCCAGCGTCCGGAAGCGGCGGGCGAGATGCCGGTAATGCCGTTCGAGCCGGGCTGGAGGACGTTATACACCGGGTCGCTGGCGCTGGTGCAGTTGATGCCCTGGTTCGTGGGCGCATTGGCGGTCAGCGTACCTGCGCGCCGCCGTGGCGACATGAGCGAGGCCGGACACGATCTATGACTTGCGCGCAAGGGGGCAGTGGCACTCCGCAGCCGGGGTTCTGATGCTGAACCGGCCGGGTCGCGCACAGACGAAGAAGCACCGCCCGACGATCCCCGTTGCGCGCCAGTTCGCGCCGTGGCTCGACGAAGCGATGGAGCGCGAGAACTACCTGCCAGTCTCGACGATCAAGCATGGATGGAACGCCATGCGCCTGCACCTCGGGTTGCCGGGCGATGCCGAGGCTGGCGAGAAGCTGGTGCGTCGCAGCGTCGCGACGATCTGCCGCCGCACCATTGGTGAGGCGAATTGGGTTCAGGGCAAGATGATGCTCGGGCACAACAAGTCTGAGATTTCGGACATCTACGCGGTGCCAGACCCGGCCAACCTCGGCCTAGCGCTGGCAGCGACAGAATCGCTGATAGACGAGATTGAAAAGCGTGTTCCGGGAGCGTTTTACCGCGCCGTTACCGCGCGAAATCGCTATGCGCCCCGCATTGAAGGTGGTATAAAAGGTGAGATTTCTGCTGATTTAAAGGCTGGAGCGGGTGAAGGGAATCGAACCCTCGTATTCAGCTTGGGAAGCTGCTGCTCTACCATTGAGCTACACCCGCAAACCGGCGGAATTCCGTCAGTTCGGTTGATCGGCTGATTCCGGTTTTACAACTAGTCCGTTCAACCGTTTCGCTCCTGCCACAAGCCGCTCGGTCCGGTCAACATAATGATGCCGAATACGTTTGACCGGAACCGGTCGAAGGACCGCCTCTTCACCCAGAGGGCCGAGTACCAGACGGTTGTGATCGACGCGACCTATCTCAAGGCCCACCGCACGGCTTGCGGCTTGCGGCTTTCGGGTAAAAGGGGGATTTGGGCGCCTGATCGGACGGGCCAGGGGGCATGAATATCAAGTTTCACGCCCATACCGATGCCAATGATCGCTCCTTGAGCTTTCTCATCACGGCCTGCCCGACGACTTGCCGAAGCCTTTACGAAGGTGGTGCGCTTACGTGACGGAAAAAGTGGTGCCGCTTACGTGACTCGAACACGTGACCCCATCATTACGAATGATGTGCTCTACCAACTGAGCTAAAGCGGCATGCCTTGCAGGCAGGCGCGGCGTTTACATGCGGACGGCGCTCCGTGCAATCGCATTTCGCGCATTTTTTTCACCAATCCGGAAACCGCTGATTTGCCGGATAAATGGTGGGCGGTGAGGGGCTCGAACCCCCGACCCTCTCGGTGTAAACGAGATGCTCTACCAACTGAGCTAACCGCCCGCGCCTTGCGCTGGAGGCGCTATTGGCGCTTCGCGGGCTCGACGTCAATGGTGCAACGTGGCCTGGCTGGCACCGAGGCGCTTCCCGCGCATTTCTTCCATGCACTCCCGCCTGCTTCCGAGGCCCGATGACCTTTCAGCAATATCTGTCTATCGCCCTGCTTTGCAGCATGATGGCCCTCTTCATCTGGGGCCGCTTCCGCTACGACGTTACTGCAGTCATCGCCCTGTTGGCCGGCTTGGCACTGGGGCTCGTCAGCCCCGAGAAGGCGTTCGCCGGTTTTGCCGACGATATCGTCATCATCGTCGGCTCGGCGCTCGTGCTTTCGGCTGCGGTGCAGCGGTCGGGGCTGATCGAGAAAGCCGTGGCATGGGCGGGCCGGTGGCTGGGGCGCACGGGATCGCAACTGCTGGTGCTCACGGCGTCAGTGGGCCTCGCCTCGGGGCTCATCAAGAATATCGGCGCGCTGGCGATGCTGATGCCTGCCGCCGGGCAACTCGGCCGCAAAAGCGGAACCAACCCCTCGCGTTTTCTCATGCCGATGTCGTTCGCCGCCCTGCTGGGCGGGCTGACAACGCTGGTTGGGACCTCGCCCAACATCATCGTCAGCCGGGTACGCGAGCAGATGACAGGCGAGCCGTTCGCGATGTTCGACTACCTGCCGACCGGGCTCGGCCTGCTGGCCATCGGGCTGGTCTTCCTGCGCCTGTGCTACCGCCTGCTCCCGGCCGACCGGCGCGCGGTGGCGACGATGGGCGAGGCGCTCGACATCGCCGACTACACGATCGAAGCCCGGGTCCGCGAGGATGCCCCGGTGGTGGGGAACACCGTTGCGGCTTTCCTGAGAGAGCATGACGGCGAGGTCGATGTGACGGCGGTGCTGCGTCATGGCCTCTCCGGTGAGGTTCGGCCGGACCTCGTGCTGGTGGAGGACGACGTGCTGATCCTTGCAGGCGAGCCCGATGCGCTGGAGCGCGCGGTCGCGGCGGGTGGCCTGGATCCCAGCGGCCGTGACGCGGACGACGACGGGGCCGAGAGCGAGCATACGGCGCGCGCCCGCGACGACGTGGGCGTGATCGAGGGTGTCGTCACCGCGCGCTCCGCGCTGGCGGGAAGTTCGGCAAGCCGGTTGATGCTGCGCGAGCGCATGGGGCTGCGCCTCGTCGCCATCTCGCGAGAGGGGGAGAGCCTGCGCGCCAAGCCGGCCAGCATTCTGATGCAGCCCGGCGACGTGATCGTGCTGCAAGGAGCGCTTTCCGCCATGCCGGGAAGGCTGCGGCAGCTTGGCGTGCTGCCGCTGGCGCAGCGTCAGATCGCGCTGGGAGCGACGCGCAAGGGCTGGCTGGCGGTCGGAATTCTTGCCGCTGCGATGCTGGCGACGGCGACCGGGCTGGTGCCGGTGGCCGCGGCCTTTTTCGCCGGAGCGGGCCTCGTGGTCATCACCGGAGCCCTGTCTGTCGACGACGCCTACGAGGCCGTGGAATGGCCGATCCTCATCATGCTGGGGGCGCTGATCCCGGTGAGCGGGACGCTTCAATCGACCGGGGCTTCCGATGTCATGGCGACGGGGCTGGCGGCACTCGCGCGCGACATGCCGCCATGGGGTGCGGTGGCGCTGGTGCTGGCGGCGTCGATGGCGGTGACGCCGTTCCTCAACAATGCCGCGACGGTGCTGGTCATGGCGCCGATCTCGGCCGTGTTCGCCGGCGATCTCGGCTATCGGCCCGATGCGTTTCTGATGGCGACCGCGATCGGCGCGGGATGCGATTTCCTGACGCCGATCGGGCACCAGTGCAATACGCTGGTCATGGGGCCGGGGGGCTATCGTTTCGGCGACTACGCGCGGCTTGGGGCACCGCTCTCGCTGCTGGTGCTGGTGCTGGGCACGCCGCTGATCATTCACTTCTGGCCGCTGCGGTAGTCCGCAGCGGCAAGGCCCATCGACTTTACCAGTCGAACCAGCGGCGGTTGCGCCAGCCTGTACGGCGCACTTCGGGCACGCCGTCGTGGTTGACGTCGGTGACAACGGTGCGCGGTTCATGCGCCGTCTGTCCCTGCGCCAGCACATCGGCGCGGGCTTCGGCACGGGCGGCACGCAATTCGGCGTCGCGTACGCGCGCATCCGCGTCGCGCGCGGCGATCTCGCCCCGGCGCTCGCGGGCGATGGCGTAGTAGTGGCTCCACATCTGGCTATGCGCGAAGGCCAGCGCGAGGCCGCCGATGATCGCAAGGTTCTTGAGCGCCATGACCCGCTGCATCGGGTCGCCGAACTGCGCGTGGAAGAACAGGATCGTCAGCGCGGTGAACCCGGCCAGCAGCACCGCCACCAGCCGCACCATGAACCCGGCGGCAAGGCACAGCCCCGCCAGCAGTTCGAACAGCCCG